>VXZL01000391.1:0-2688 GCA_009845505.1 Candidatus Poribacteria bacterium
TTATAATTTAGGATTACGCGGACAATATACGATCTGGGACAACGGTCAGCGCGAAGGTGGCTTTGCACAAGCGAAAGAGAATTTGAACGCTACAGTGAGCCGCAATGAAGGCATTAAACAAGGTCTAATTCTTGATATTACCCAAGCCTACTATGATGTCATCCAATCGCAGGAGCTCGTCAGCGTGAGTGAGCAGATCCTGGCGAGGTCTCAAGAGAATACACGACGCACGCGAGATTTCGTAGCGGCGGGTTCACTCATCCCGGCAGATATTGCCACTGCTGAAGTTCGCGAAGCAAACGACCAATTAAGTTTGCTAAACAACCAAAATTCACTTCAAATTGCACAGGCAACCCTGCCACGGCTCCTCGGGTTGGACCCAGGCGTGCTGCTTACCGTTTCGGTTGATGAAGCATATCAGTTGTATCAAGACCGGGGGACCATTGAACGGATAGCGATTCCGGTCGAAGAAGCCATCCAGACAGCACTTGACAATCGTCCAGAGTTCCAAGAACTTCAGGCACAATTAAGAGTGCAAGAATGGAGTTTAACCTTGGCAAAATTACAACGGTGGCCCCGGTTGAATGCGGATGCCAGTTACGATGTGAATCTTGACGATTACCTCCGGGAGCGCGAGAATTTCTCTGATTTTCGGAGCTGGAGCATTGGTGCCTCACTAAACTTCACCCTTTTTGACGGCGGTATTTTGAGCAATCGCGTCAAAGAAATAAATATGCAGTTAGAGCAGACGCGGGAAAACGCGAGTGATCTGGAACGGAATGTGGCTCTCGCTGTCAGACAAGCATACCTAAACCTCAAACGGAGTGAAACCTCGCTTGACATCTCCAAGGCACAGGTTAACAACGCACAACTGAGTTTGGACGTGATTCAAGGACGTTTCGATGTGGACAAAGCGATTCTGCTTGAATTGCTTGATGCCCAAACAAGCTACGCACAGGCATTGACGAATCAGGTGAATGCCTTTTACGATTACAAAATTGCACAGACCCGTCTGCAAGACGCAATGGGAGTCTTACAATAACCATGAAGAGTCGAAAAAAGTGGTTCATTATCGGGGCGATTGCTGTTGTCGTTATCGCCGTTGGGGCAATCGGTGCAACCCGGATGAATTTCAGTTTCGGTCAACAGAAGAAAGACGAAGAGGTTAAACAAGAGGTCGTTCGGCGTGGGGAATTCCGCGTGCGAGTACGTGAATCGGGCAATTTACGCTCCTTCCTTGAGGTAGATGTCCGGTCAAATGTTGAGGGTGAGATCATCAAAATCCTCGTTGACGAAGGACAAAAAGTTGAAATAGGAGATCCTCTCCTCCGCATTGATGATGAACAAATTTTAGAGCAAAAGAAGCAGGCTGAGGCGAATCTCGACGCCCGCGACGCTGAACTCAGACGCGCAGAACTCCAGATTGAGATCACTGACAAACAGCAGGATAGCAACCTTGCACCAGCACAAAATTCGGTACTTAAGGCACAAGCCACATTAGATTCATTCGTTGCGACAACACAGCAGCGGATAACGGAAGCCGAAACGCTCGTCGCTACAACCCAAAATTCCCTAAATCAGGATATTATCGGACTTAAACAAGCAGAAATTGCGTTAGGACAAGCGAAACTGACGCTTGAGCGTGCGCAGACAACAGTTGAGTCGGCAAAAATCTCCTACGAGACAACTGCATCAGAACACGAACGAAATAAGGAACTGTTCGACAAACAACTCATTTCAAAACAGGCGTTAGAGGATTCGCAGAAACAGTTAATCATCGCCAGATCGAATTATGAGACCTCCCTAAAAGAGGTCGATTCGCAAGGTGAAACGATAAAATCTCAAGAAGAAAACATCAAAGCAATGGAGCAAGCGATTGAGAGCAGACGTTCGACGTTTGATTTGAATAAAAAGAATGTCAAGACGCTCAAAGACTCGTTAGAAGCCCAACGTAAGCAGTACAAGGCAGAACTTGAGGACGCGCAGACGCGCCTTGACCAGATACAAGAAACAATAGAACAACAAAAAGCATTGGCGAAACACGCGAAGGTCGGCGCAGAGGCAAGCCGACTTGAAGCAGAAAGTCGACTCAAGTCGCAAGAGGAGCGTTACAACTGGACAACTGTCACTGCGCCTATCCCTGGTACGATTACACGCCTCATTGTAGAAGAAGGTGAGATTATTACCTCCGGACGTTCAGCCTTCTCACGCGGTGAGCCAATCATGCGGATCGCCGATCTTGATCAAATGATTGTCAGAACACAAATCAATCAAGTAGAGATCGGGAAAATACAGTTAGAGCAACGTGCCGAGATTAGCGTTGATAGTTACCCGAATCGTATCTTTCCGGGGCAGGTGAGTGAAATTTCACCGAGTGCAACACCGCGAGGCCCACAGAACCAGAGTTCTGTGATCACATTTGAAGTAGATGTAGAGGTTATCGGTTCACCGCCGGAACTGCTGCCTGGGATGTCCGCTGATGTAGACATCATCGTGTTTGAAGAATCAGATATTCTGCAACTCCCGATACCCTCGGTATTAAGCCCTGAGATTTTCACTGTCAGAGCGAAAGTTAATCCAAGTGATTTGGGACGATTCCGAGAAGGTCAGGAACTCAGAATTCGGAGCCTGGTCGGAAAAGAGTTCCCTGGACGGGTTGGTAAAATTTCACCGGAGCAGGACCGCGGT
>VXZL01000391.1:2698-5633 GCA_009845505.1 Candidatus Poribacteria bacterium
CTCGAAATTTTGCTTGAAGGCGACCAAAAAGGGTTGCGGACGGGTCCGATAGAGATTAGCATCATTATTGCAGACGGGAATGCGCTCTCCGGTGTGGAAGCCGAAGTAAGCAGCGAACGGCAATACTTTGTCATGTTGGATACAGGTGAACCGAAGAAAAACAAAAAGGAACAAAAAGGGGTTAAAACCCATATTACAATTGGGCAGCGGAACAACACACACTTTCAAATCACCGGTGGTTTGAAAGAAGGGGATCGCGTTTTTGTGCCTTCCATGCAAGAATTAACCAAAGGCGAAAAAACTTCGGACGATGAAGAAGACAAATAAATTTGCGTGATTGTTAGTATAGACAAACTGCCTTCCCTTCCTTTTTGATATTGCGTCAAAAAGAACAGGCTTGAAAAAGGGTCCATAAATTTAGATATATCTTTAGCTTCATGTCAGTAATGCTAAGGAGGAAACGTTGTGTTAATAGATGTAAAAGACCTGACGAAAGTTTACCAGATGGGTGACGTTCAGGTGCACGCGCTGCGAGGCGTGACCTTCACAGTAACATCAGGTGAATTCATCGCGATTATGGGACCATCGGGTTCCGGGAAGTCAAC
Source organism: Candidatus Poribacteria bacterium (assembly GCA_009845505.1). Taxonomy (GTDB): domain Bacteria; phylum Poribacteria; class WGA-4E; order WGA-4E; family WGA-3G; genus WGA-3G. Next base: position 3,304 of record VXZL01000391.1, read on the forward strand.
AATGATGGATATCCTCGGATGTCTCGCGACACCAACAGCCGGTGAGTACTTCCTCGAAGGCGAAGAGGTCGGCAAACTTTCGGACAATCGTCTGGCAGACATCCGGAACAAGAAGATCGGTTTCGTGTTTCAGTCGTTTAACTTGCTTCCCCGGACGAGTGCGCTCAACAACGTTGAGTTACCCCTCATCTACTCCGGCTTGGGCAGAAAGGAGCGGAAACGGCGGGCATTTGAAGCCTTAGAGGCGGTTGGTTTGGCGGATCGCGTGGATCACAAGTCAACGGAGTTGTCGGGTGGACAGATCCAGCGCGTTGCGATTGCGCGTGCCTTAGTCAACAGACCGTCAATGATCTTTGCTGATGAACCGACAGGGAACTTAGATACCCGTTCTGGGACTGAAATCATGGCGATCTTCAACCGACTCAACGATGAAGGCAACACTATCATTATGGTGACACACGAACCTGAAGTCGCGGAACATGCTAAACGTGTGTTGCACATCCGAGACGGTTTAATCGAGCGGGATGTCAGGAAAAATGGACATAATGGCGCGGATGCCGAATAGATGAACCTCGATGGGCGTGCTGGCGTGCTTTTCAAGTGCGCCCAACTTCGTAAAGATAATACTCACTCGTCGCGCCTATAAGCCTATCAAACTCGATTCAACTATGCACCATGTCAGAATTACCACGCCGTCTCGGTTACATTTTTCCCTGCTTGATTTGAACGGCGCGCTCGGACGTATTGATGGAGGTTTCGGTTTAGCAATTACCGATCCAAATTTTCAAATCGTCGCTGAGCGGGCAAACACCCTGGACGTAGCTGCCTCTGTATACCGCGATCGGGCATATTCGGTTCTCGAACGACTCCAAAAAATCCATCCATTCCCCGGTATTAAATTAACACTTGAAACCGAAATCCCGATGCATTGTGGCTTCGGATCTGGCACACAACTCGCGCTCGGTGTTGCACAAGCCGTTAATATTCTGTATGAACTCAGTTTGGATGTGCAAGAACTCGCAAAAATTGTCGGACGCGGTGGCACCTCAGGTATCGGTATTGCAGCGTTCGACACAGGTGGCTTCATTGTAGACGGCGGACACCGTTTTCCAGACCAGAAGGCTTCCTTCCTACCTTCTTCCGCCGTGGGTGATATTCCACCACCCCCCATCCTACTGCGTTACGCATTTCCAGAATCGCCGATGCTGATTGTGATGCCGAACTGTTCGAGGATTTACGGCGAGGCAGAGATAGAATTGTTCCAGACCCTATGTCCACAACCGGAATGGATCGCTCAAAAACTATCCCACATACTCCTACTCCAGATACTCCCGGCTCTCATCGAAGGGGATATGTCTAACTTCGGCAACGCTTTAAACCGTATCCAGAAATTTGGGTGGAAGCGGGTGGAAATTGACGCGCAAGGTAATGAGTTACAACTAACACTCGATTTCCTAAGCACTACTGGTGCCTTCGGTGCTGGCGTTAGCAGTTGGGGACCTGCGATTTGTGTGTTAGGCGAGGAAATTGGGGAGCTGAAACGGGAGACGGAAGCATTCCTGAAAACGCTCCCGAATGGGGGTTCATGTTTTATTACGCGAGCGAATAATTCAGGTGCCCACGTTATAACAGATTAAAAACAAAAACGGACAGATGTAGAACCTGCCCGTCTGTTTTAGCCTTTGCTTGGGGAATAATATGGATTATCCCCAGCAGCGTGGTCAGTCGTATCAACGACATGCTTAATCTCAGGGAAAACTTCCTGAATCATGGCTTCAATGCCGTGTTTGAGGGTGACATTCGCCATCCCACACCCTTGACAGCCACCGCCCATGTGAATATAAATAGAGTCATCCTCAACGTTCAGGAGTTCTATTTGCCCACCGTGTGCAGCAACAGCTGGGTTGATACGTTCATCAATAAGTTTTTGAATCTCCTGCGCTTTGGGATTGTCCCATGTCGGCGTATTGGGATTCTCAATGTTAAAGCCACTGGAATTTAGGTCCTCGACATAATCAATAACAGCACCTTTGAGGTCAGACGCGCTTTCTGCATCAACGAGGACTTTAAAATTCTCACAATCGACGATAATATCACCGTCTTGAACTTCGGTAGCCAAGCCGAGACTGTACTGGAAAGCGGTAGCGGTTCTACCTTGGATACCAATCCGCAGCCCTTCGACTTCAACTTCCTCAGTTTGTATAACTGCGTGAATTTTCTCTTGTGCGGCTTCCGTAACTTCAAGCAAAGGAGTTTCGGTTCCCGTGAACTTCTTCAAGAAATTCTTCATAGTCGCCTTCCGTGATTATTTATGCGGCTCTGGAGGATTC
>VXZL01000060.1:0-5289 GCA_009845505.1 Candidatus Poribacteria bacterium
GTTAAGTGACTACCCGCCTCATTTCACGCGTGACGCATAACTAAAAACATGAAAATTCGTTCTATTAACGCTTATCAAGTCGATCTCCCGCTTCATGAAGGCAGCTATAACTGGTCCGGCGGAAAATCTGTATCCGTCTTCGACAGCACCATTGTCTCAATTGAGACGGATGAAGGCATTACGGGTTACAGCGAGGTCTGCCCACTGGGACCGTTTTATCTTCCCGCTTATGCAGCAGGCACCCGCACCGGCATCGTTGAACTTGCCCCACATCTCATCGGCGAAGACCCGACCCAACTATTTCCGCTCAACCAACGCATGGACATCGCTCTCAAGGGACACCCGTATGTGAAATCCGCAATCGACATCGCATGCTGGGATATCCTTGGCAAGGTTTCAAACCAATCCGTTTGTACCCTCCTCGGTGGAAGGTATGGCGAAGATTTCATGCTCTATCGTGCGATCTCACAACAATCGCCCAACGAGATGGCAGCGAAGGTTGCAACCTATCGAGCGGAAGGCTATCGCAAATTCCAGTTGAAAGTCGGCGGCGATCCGAACATCGATATTGAACGTATCCGAGCGGTTGCTGAATTGATGGAGCCGGGAGATGTGCTTATCGCCGATGCGAATACCGGATGGCTGATGCACCAAGCAGCACGCGTCGTCCGAGGTGTCCGCGATGTGGATGTTTATATCGAACAACCCTGCCTCTCATATCAAGAATGTCTTGCCGTCCGTCAGCGCACAGATCACCCCTTCGTCCTTGATGAGACGATTGACAGCATCGAAACCCTGTTACGGGGGAATGCCGACCGTGCGATGGATGTCGTCAATATTAAGATAAGTAAATTCGGCGGACTGACTAAAGCGAAACTCGCCAGAGACCTCTGCGTTGAACTCGGAATTGCAATGACGATTGAAGATAGTTGGGGTGGTGATATTACAACCGCAGCGATTGCGCATCTTGCCCACAGCACCCCCCCAGAATTCCTTTTCACGGCAACCGATTTCAACAGTTACGTTACCGTCAGTACAGCAGCAGGCGCGCCGCAACGTGTCAACGGCAGAATGGCAGCCGCAACGCAACCGGGTTTGGGGATCACTCCAAATATGGATGTATTAGGTGAAGCGTTAGTTCGCGTGGAGTAATTGCATGCCTATCAGAATTCTCTCCGCGTCTGATGTCCGAGATGCTCTACCGATGTCCCAAGCGATTGATGCAATGTGTTATGCCTACGGTCAACTTTCGGCAGGCAAAGCCATCGCACCACCACGGCAACACATCTCCACCGACAAAGGCGTTACGCTTATAATGCCCGCCTACCTCCCAGAACATAGAGACTTCGGAATCAAAGTTGTCTCAGTCTATGACGATAATCCTAACCTCAAGTTACCTCGTATCACCGCGACAGTCTTAGTGCTCGATCCAGCCACAGGAGTCCCAAAAGCCTTCATAGACGGTGCCAGTCTCACTGCCATCCGCACAGGTGCCGGTGGCGGCGTGGCGGCAGATTTGCTTGCTCGCAAAGATGCAAAAACAGTTGGACTCTTTGGAGCCGGTGTACAGGCAAGAGCACAGTTACAGGCGGTGAGAGCAGTCAGAGACATCACCTGTGTCAACCTTATCAGTCGCACACAAACCTCCGCACAACAACTCGCTACCGAGATTTCCGAGTGGACAGATGCTCCCGAAGTCAATCTCGTATCTACGCCACAACAGGTCGTAGAAAATGCTGATATTGTCCTATGTGCGACGACATCAGCGACCCCACTTTTTGATGGACATGCTCTGCAATCGGGTACACACATCACAGCCGTCGGCACATTCGTCCCAGAAAAACGGGAAGTTGATACCACAACAATAAGGCGAGCAGATCGGATTGTGGTTGATTCGCGGGAAGCCTGCTTAGAGGAAGCGGGTGATCTGATTATTCCAAATGCCGAAATTGATGCTGAAATCGGTGAAATCGTTAACGGCGACAAACCTGGGCGGCAGTCAGATGACGAAATCACGTTCTTCAAATCTGTAGGGGTGGCGGTGCAAGATGCAGTGGCAGGTGCAGCGGCACTCGCAGCGGCAGAAGCAAAAGGGTTAGGTGTTCTTGCGGACCTCTGGTAGATGCCACCACGGAACGGACGGATATTCATGGTGTTCCCAGTGGTAGCCGAAGTGATAACAGGTGATAAAAGACCAGAATGTCGAATACGCATTGCTTCGCGCTCGGTGTGGGTTGTCGTAGCCATCTTCTGGTCTGCGATGTGGTAGATACGTGCCAAAATAAAATAGCTGCAGCGTGCTAAGCAGTGCCGGAGAAACCCAGAACAGTATCAGATTGAGTGTCGGGATTCCCAGAACGTATTCCAGAATCTGAAAGACAATCGCCATACCGACCATCTGTCTCCAACTGAGGTATTCCTTCATAAAACGAAGATACCACATTAAGAAACCGCTATGTCCCCCATCGTGAAAATCTGGATCCGTTTCACTCGCCGGTGCTCGGTGGTGTGCCCAATGTTTCGCTAATAATTTGCGATATGAAAACAGGGCATATAACCTGACAGCGATTGTCCCGATTGTATTATTGACCCGTGGGCGCGTTTGGCAAACCGCACCGTGCATTGCATCGTGTGCTGTAATGAAAAGACCGGTATAGAGAAACGTCTGGCAAAGGACACCCAAAGGGACTAATGCAATGCTAATCCGAGCGAGATCGAGTGTTAGCAAAACTGAGAAACTCGATCCCCACAGACCCATAATCATTAGCGCAATGAATAAACCCTTGTTTGTTGATTTCATAAGCCTTTTAAGTCTACCAGTCCGAAATAGATGAGTTGTGCGAAATAGAAATGAAACGCAATTCGAGGCAACGGCGGTTGAAAAAACAAACCAACTTTTATACCAATCGTCGCAAAGACGAAACTCAATCCGAACCACGCCAGATAGTTCTGCAGCGGAATACGGTTGTCCACCCATACCCAATAGTCTAATATCCCCGCTGCAGGTTCCATAAACAGATCAAAACAGACCATCAACACCGCTACACACACTGCCAACTTGATTGTACTTTTAATTACGGATTTTGGTGCGATTTTTTGGACGACGGCAACTGAAGCAACAAGCATTACAAACCAAGCACACCCGATAGAGATCGGCACACCATCAATTGAGGGACGTAGTGCTTGCCCGTAGGTATACGCTCCGAAAATCTTCCCTGTCCGAACACCGAGCCATTCAACTCCGACACTCCCTACAATAACGAGGACGCTCCAGAGAATAAGCCGCCATCTTTTCGGTTGTGGACACACCCGCCAACACTCCCAAAAGAGCCAGATCCCCAAACCAAACATCATTGGCGAAGCAAGAACTCGCATGGCTCCTTGAAAAACACCGAGCAGATGCCACAACCCGCCCGCACCTAAAAGCAGATAAAGTACACCTATTTTTTGCTTGTTCACTTACCTATTTACCTGCATGTCAATCCGCCGTCCTTTCCATTGCAAGCGACCGCGTTTGACTTGATAGAATGAATTGATTCCTATTAGCAACGTGAATAAAACACCGATCGGATGCAAAACTACGCTTGTAAAGAATGGGTGCCTGTATTTCAACGCCAGTACAGCGCGCATCGTAATATTCATAGAGATAGCAATGAGCGATAGTTTCGTAACCGAAGCGAACCAAACAGTGATATAGGGCAAAACACACATTGCAAACAGCACAAGCGTTAGCACAAAAAACGGAATTGTCTTGTAGCGCACCAGTCCAAAAAGGTTTTTGGAAAACCCGTTCCACACTTCGCCGAACGAATGATACATCCGACAAGACACCACGCGAGTGCCAGCCGAAGTCAAGATTTTGATGCCCGTCTTTTTTGCCAAGCGACTTAACTCAACGTCTTCAACAATTTGATTGAATACCGCTTGATGCCCTCCGATCTGTTGATATGCTTCGCGAGTGAAGGCAATCCAGAGACCACTCGCAGCTGCCAGCGACGGAAAACGACTGAAATACGTAAGCCATAACGGAAGCCCAGCATAAACAAACATATCAACCACCGGCACTACGAGATTTTCCGCCAAACCTCCAGTTACTTTCTCTGGAAACGCCGATAATAATCCAAGTCCAAACTTCTGCATATAGGCGACGGTATTCACAATCGCGTTCGGGGCAGGACGGTTATCCGCATCGGTGAAGATGAGTATCTCTCCATCGGCATGCTGACTTAATTGATGGCACGCCCAATTTTTGCCCATCCAACCCGATGGCAAGGACGCGCCGCGAATCGCTCGGACCTCAGGGTGCCGCGCCGCGAACGCTTCAACGATTGCACCTGTGCGGTCAGTTGACTGGTCATCAAGAACGTGAATCTCAAAATTGTCGTATTTCTGCGCCAAAAATCCTTCAATACACGCACCGATATTGGCTTCCTCGTTCCGAGCGGGAATCAGCACCGAGACGCGCGGACGGTTCTGGAGGCTGACGGATTTTTTCAGCATCGGTGCAGTCACAGCATTAAACAAAGCGACTGCCAAAATAACCGCCAACAAAACTATCGAAATAACTATGAGAGTAAACAAAGCAACGCCGACCTTTCAAGGTAGCAGATTCCGTCCCTTTTCCTGACGAAGCATCCGCAGCGCGAGATCATCTAACAAGGCAGTTTCAGTCTCCTCAAGCCAATCCATTCCGAGAAATGTGTCCGAGTCAAAGACATTGACATCCCCAAATAAAAATAACACTTCTGGACGTTTCTCACCGAGGAGTTCAGTGCGAATTGCCAAGGGTAGAATAGCCACCGGTTTTCCGTATGCCCTTAAAATCCATTCAACACCGCGTTTATAGCCGAGTGGACGCGTGTGCCATGGTAATAATTCGCCCTGCGGAAAAATAGAGATAAGCGGGGTCCCTCGTTTCAATAATTCAACGGTATATTCCAGCGATTCAACGATACCTTGCCGATGCTTCGGCGCAATCGAATAAGCCCCAATCTTCGTAAAAAACTTGTACTTAGATAATTGCTCCTCAAGCATCATCAAATAGGCAGTTCGTCGAAAAATTCGTTTATTGAGCAGATAAACAAAGAACCCATCCCACCATGTACTGTGATTCGGCAGCAATAGCAACGGCAAATGCTTCGGAATTTCTGGCAGATCCCCCAAGAGTTGGATTGCGTGAAAATGCCGTTTGAATAACCATTTTAGATACGGTTGAAAGATAAAATCCGCCCAAAAGCGGTGTTGTGCCCGAATCATTTATTTATTATTCCAGAGTGAGCTGGGAATAGT
>VXZL01000060.1:5299-5604 GCA_009845505.1 Candidatus Poribacteria bacterium
GTCCTTCGTGTAGCAAAATTCCAATTTTTTCAACTGATGGCACAAAAACTCGACCTAAAAACGGGTTGTAATCGTGGGCTTCGATTTTTCTTAAGATACCGCGGTAAATTTTAGCAGCCGAATAAATCGCATACTGCGAATCCGTATTGAGCAGGGAAATCCCCGGCATTGCCTCAGCATAATAGTGATCCGCGCGTTCGACTTGAAATTTTATGAGTGTTTTTAATCGAGGTGTCATTCTCTCTTCTAAGATGTCCTGTTCTGACACACCGAATTGCACCAACTCCCTCTGCGGTAGATAGATG
>VXZL01000051.1 GCA_009845505.1 Candidatus Poribacteria bacterium
GATTTGTTGGCTCGGATACGCGGCGGCTTTCAAGCCATCTAAAATTGGGACAGTCCTCATAGGTCCGACTAAAATGACCAGATCACAGACATCGGCGGCGTGTTCACCAAGTTTCTTATTTTTCTCGTACTCCATCTCACCGAGTTCTACCATACCGGGTGTCACCAAGACCTTTTTTCCGTTTCCAATCTCAGAGAGCACCTCAAGCGCTGCCTTCGCGCCGACAGGATTGGCGTTGAAACTATCGTCAATGATTGTTATACCCCCGGCACCAGATGCCAACTGTAAACGATGTGGTACAGGTTCAACCTTTGCAATTGCTGTGCGAATCTCTTCAAGGGTCATTCCACACGCTATCGCAACTACCATTGCGGCAAGGATATTAGATACGTTATGCCTACCTAAAAGTTGCGTGCGAATCTCTACTTCGGTAGCCTTCTGGGTATTGACTGATGCATGCACCGTAAAAGCGAGTCCGTCGTTGGTGTGTCGAATGTTGGTAGCAGTTAGCTGCGGGTGTTCAGAAACCTCAACCTTGGAAGGCTCTGTAGCATAGCGGGACACCGGATTGCCGCCCTCTTCCCGCTTATTAGCAAGTTTAGCACAGATCTCGTTGTCACAATTGAAGACTGCAAGGCCACCGGATGGCAGCGACTCAATCAGCTCATATTTTGTCTTGGCTATATTCTCTACGCTTTTAAACCGCTCCAAGTGTTGGGGACCGACAGCTGTGAGAATGCCAATTTGGGGTGAGGCTAAATTGCACAACTCGCGGATGTCGCCACGCTTATAGGCACCCATCTCGACGACAAATACTTCGTGTTCAGGAGCAAGTTGCCCGCGAATGACTTTGCAGATACCCATTGGCGTGTTGTAACTATCGGGAGTCATTAAAGTGTTAAATTTTTCGGACAAAATTCGATGCAAAATATACTTTGTACTCGTCTTGCCGTAACTTCCAGTAATTCCAATAACCTTGGGATTAAACGCTTTAATCCGTTTCCTTGCCGAAAAGAGATATGCCTCATTTATCGTCCGTTCCAAAGGATAGATAAGCAGGTTCGCGAATGTTAAATTGATCACGCTCACCTCACTAAACAGGAAGGCTGCGACGCGCCAAGGGCTCTCCTTTATTGTGAGGACAATCACGACCGCCAAACCAATAAGGAGAACGATTGATAGTCCGAACACCCGTTTCGCGCGTGCTGTATAAACGAGAGGCTTTTTCGCCGCAACGTTCTCTCGGCGTGTGAGCATATAAATTTGGAATCCACTCCAAGCGATACACACGCCTGGGAAGAACCAAGTGCTGTGATACTGTGGATACAGTGCAGATATAACGCCGGTAAGAATCAGTAAGCCCCCGACGATGAGAATCTCTCTGATCTCAAAGCAGTTTTTCAGATGCTGCCCCATCCACTTCAGGTATCGACCTGTTTTATAACCGTCGAGTTGAAGTATATGAAGTCCACGTGCTGTTCTGATGATCGCTCTCGCGACACAAGTTAATATTACGAAGTAGAAAAACGTGGTATTTATTGTCTCCATTTTTTTACTCTTAAATTTAGATTTTCAAGAAACTTGCCACAATCCGGCAAAATTGCGGAAACTGGTCGAGATAGGAAAAGTGTCCTGCCTCTTTTAGGACAACCAACCCAGCATCAGGTATCTCTTTCTCCATAATCCGTCCGAAGGACACAGGTGTATCTTTGTCGTTCTCACCCCAGATTAACAGCGTGGATGCGTCTATCCGAGATAGGAACGGACGTAAGTCTTGATTGACAACCTTCACAAGCGTAGGGCGCATATCGCCAGCCTCTCGGTAGTCCTTGGACCCTGTGCGCTGAGAAACGGCATTTGCGAGACGATCGCCATACTTTCCAGACCGGCGCAATAACCTGCCGATTTTTGCTATACCTACACGAAAATAGTACTTCACAGTTCGGGGTGGCTTGATCCCAGCACTATCAACAAGAACAAGTTTATCCACTTTTTCAGGATACTCGGCTGAAAGGATGATCGAAATTCTACCGCCGAAGGAGTGTCCGATGAGGTGCGTTTTTGGGACACCAATTTTCTCCAAAAAGGCTGCAACACATTGCGCATAGTCGGATGTGTTCCATGCTGTTGGAGGCACCTGACTTTCGCCGAAGCCGGGCAAATCCAGGGCGTAGACTTTGTGGGATTGTGCAAGCCATTCAAAAACCGGCTGGAAACTTGCAGCTTCTCCACCCCAACCGTGTAAGAGGAGGACAACCTTGCCATCCCCCGCGACCTGATATGAAATGTTGAGACCGTTAATTTCCGTACGCTGCATCCGTCGCCTACGTCTGGTTTTCCGTGAAATATGCCGTATTGAAAAAACTTCGGAGGTTAGATTTACTAAAGGCAGGACAATCCATAGATAGGGCAATCACAAGGACTCCAAAATATCTGCAGCCACGACCCTATCATCAAAAGGGACTCTTTTGCCGTGAATTTCCTGATAATCTTCATGCCCCTTCCCCGCAATCACAATGACATCCCCCGATTTTGCCGTTGCGATGGCGTGCTGAATCGCTTCCAGCCTCTCCGAAATACACACATACTTTGCATCATGTGGCAAATTTGACACAATTTGTGCAATGATTTCATTGGGGTCTTCGGTGCGCGGATTGTCGGAAGTAATCACGCTGTAATCTGCGATTCGGGTTGAAATATTCCCCATTTTTGGGCGTTTTCCGTTATCGCGATCACCCCCACATCCGAAGACAGAAATCAGTTTACGTTCCGTGATATGCTTCGCTGCAATCAGAATATTTTCCAAACCGTCGGGGGTATGTGCATAATCAACGATCACAGCAAAGTCTTGTCCGCGGTCTACGAGTTCAAACCGTCCAGGTACAACAGTCGCAGCGAGACCTTCCTGAATCGCCGCAATAGAACAATTATAACGGATGCCAACAGCAATCGCAGCAAGGGCATTGTAAATATTATACTCACCGAGCAACCGAAGCTCCACTGGGAATTCGCCAGACGGCGTCAACGCTGTAAACGCCAATCGGTTCCGAGAGAGTTCAACACCTTCGGGGCGTAAATCTGCCTGCAGTCTAAACCCATACATTAAACGTTTTAAATCTGCACAAACATGCCAGAAACGTTTTGTTACAGGTAGATCAACATTCAAAACAGCGACCCCGTCATCCCCAAGTTGCTCAAACAACATTAATTTCGCTTTGAGGTATTCCTCCATTGTCTGATGATAATCAAGATGGTCCTGTGTAAAATTGGTAAAAATGGCTGTATCGAAAATAAGCCCTGCAAGTCGCTGCAGCGCCAATCCCTGTGAGGAGGTTTCCATCGTGACGTATTCGACACCTTCTTCAGCGAATTGCTTAAAGAGGGCATGGAGGGCAAAGGCATCAGGAGTTGTGAGAAAAGCCGGTAGTTTCTTCTCAGTGCCGTGGGCGTTCGTGTATCGGTGTCCAACAGTTCCGATGAGTGCTACCTTTCGCCCACTCGCTTTGAGTATCGCATATATGAGATGTGCTGTTGATGTCTTACCGTTTGTGCCCGTAATGCCGATGAGTTTGAGTTGTTTTGCGGGATTTCCGTGCCAATTGGCAGCCAGCAAGGAGATTGCGCGTCGCCCGTTAGGTACTTGGACGTATGTAAATTGCTGCGTTGGCACCGTTAGTTCAGCGATCGGTTTTTCACCGATAACAACAACCGCTCCCTTCTGAATCGCATCTGAAATAAAGATGTGGCTGTCAACGTTGACACCTTGATAGCAGACAAACGCATTACCACGTTTGACCTGTCGATTATCACTGACGACACCGGTAATATCAATATCAAGTGGTCCGGTAGTAGCAACAATATTTAATTTGTGGAGCAGCGTGCGAAGTTTCACAGCCCACCTCCTTCCACAGTAAGGTGCTGTTTCGACACTTTTTCTGTTATAGCAGGCGCGTATTGGGAAGTTTTTTGAATCGCAGTACCGAAAAATTCAGTTTGCTTCAAGTATTGTATTGTCTGGGTGGCAACCTTTTGAAAAAGCGGTCCTGCGATCTGACCACTGAAGCGTGCCCCTTTGGGTTCATCAAGCATGACGATTACCGAAATCACTGGATTCTCCGCGGGTAAGAACCCCATAAAGGACATAATTTCTTTGCCGAGATATCCCTTGCCATTTGGTTCAGCTTTTTGTGCTGTTCCAGTCTTTCCAGCGACCCTATAACCTTCAACACGCGCGCGTCGTCCGCTCCCGCCTTCAACAACCCCAACGAGTATGTCTGCCATCTGTCTTGCTATTTCCGGACGCAGTACTTGTCGAACTTCAATCGGATACATCTTTTTAAAAACTTTCCCACTATTGTCTCGAATTTCTCGTGTAATGTATGGACGGAGGAGTTTACCATCGTTGGCAATGACATTCAATGCGCTCACCATCTGAAGCGGTGTCACCATAATTCCTTGTCCAAAAGGCACGGCTCCGAGCGAATGGGTGTCCCAACGCTTGACTGCAAAAAGGCTCCCACTGTGTTCATAGGGAAGATCAACCCCTGTTGTTTTCCCAAAGCCGTAACTCTCAATGTAAGTAGCAAAGTTCTCATGTCCCAACTGCTTCACAACTTTAATCATCCCAATATTACTGGATTTGTGTAGTACCTCCTCTAAGGTCAGCCATCCTTTTGCTGAAACATCTCGGATAATTCTACCGTTCGAGAGTCGATAGCGTCCATTTTCACAAAAAACTGTCGACTCAGATGTCATGATCCTTTCATTGAGGACAGCAGAGGAAGCGATAATTTTAAAAATCGATCCGGGTTCATACGCGAACCAGACCCCGATATTCCGTTTAGCCTCCTCATTGGCACGTGCGTAGGTATTCAGATCGTAAGATGGGTAGCTCGCAAGTGCCAATACTTCTGCCGTCTTTGATGCCAAGACGATGACTGTCCCGCGTGGTGCGTTCCACTGCTGACAAGCTGCAGCTAACTCCTTTTCAGCGACATATTGAACGTACTCGTCAAGTGTTAAAACGACACTGTATCCGTAATCACTCGTGGAATTGCCATCAGTTAATAAGTTTATCGGTTCATTGCGAGCCAAAGCTGCGCGATGGGCGGCTTGCCGTGCCTGCGCATTTAGCAGATAATTGTTGTATTGGTATTCAATACCTTCACCCATATTCTGGTCGTTCATATGACCAATGACCTGAGCGGCGAGAGCGTCTTTAGGATAGGATCGCTTCTGTTCAACTTCATATTTTATACCGCGAATATCCTTCTCAATCGCGCGAATCTCATCAAGCCGTCCGTAATCAAGGCCCTTCTTTAGCCAGACAAACCGCTTATCCTTTCGACGGAGTTGGGAAAGCAGTTCTGCCTCGGGCACCCCTAAAACTGGCACCAACTTTTGTGCAGCTGTGAGTGGATCCATCTTCATATATTTTGGATCGGCATAGACAGACAAACTATGGCGACTGAGTGCTAAAACGTTTCCGTGTCTATCCAGAATCTTTCCACGTTTTATCTCTGCTGTACGGGGAGAAAGCCAGTCTTGTTCATTCGATTCCCGCTGTAAATCACCACCAGAGATCTGAATCTT
>VXZL01000273.1 GCA_009845505.1 Candidatus Poribacteria bacterium
TGGCGTTTGATGCGACATCAGAAAAATGGCGATACTGACAAGTATCAGAATGCCTGTTAGCGTGAGTGCTTTTTTTCCGTTCAACATAATGACCTCCGCGTCTGAAGTAGATGAAAGGACAGGAGTCGGGTTGTGAATACTTATCCTCTAATAAGTTTGCTAAAAAAATCGCAGATTTACCGTTCTTTGAGTGCCGCCCATGTCGTTGCTAACTTCCGGCGCGGGTGAATTCGTCGCTTATGTGAAAAACTATCGCACGTAAGAATGCAGGCGGAGTAGGAGGTGATGCTTTACGGCACTGGGGTCGTATCCCGTGTGGCGACATATACGTGGTATTGAAGTTAAGAAGAAGGGAATGTTGCCAGCGTTCCCTTCTTCCTTCTTAAACGATCCTTCTTCAAATGGCGAATCGGAGTATATCTACCGCGGCAGACCTACAGTGGTTGATTTACACCCTTCCTCGGACGAGTGCGTTGACATGCTGATTATTGTAATAATCGTGTCCGACCGCAGAAGCCTGGTTATTGCGGCTATTTGAGCCAACTTGCGTCTCAGCCTTCCGATCAACGATTCCATAATAGGGTCTTTGGTTCGCAGCAGGTTTTTTCCCAGCGACGACAGCATAAAGATAGAGAGAGCCATAACTGCTGTTGCATTTGGTTTTCCCTTTTGCGACCCCTTTCACGCCTCCTGTATCCGTCGTCAGTGTTACTTCTACTTCTATACAGGAAAGTTTATCCTCGTCTTTTTTTTGAGCCGCATAAACGCTATAGACAAAAATCAGAGATGCGACAATCAAGAGGCACGTAACGGTTGCTTGTTTCATTTTGCTTAACATTTTTAATGTCTCCTTGTTAGAAATTATTGTTTGGGTCCATCGTTTAGTTGGATAGATACTCATACGGATCGATGCCCGAAGTCTCCATGTTTAAGACTTGTACACCTGGAGGAAGTATTCCCTCACTGATTTGGTCTGTAATTGTGCTATCACCTCCCGGTCCGTAAACCAATGCGGCATATTTACGAATTGTGCCATCCGGCAGTTGGCTCTCCTTCCATTGAACATAAACAACATCTGGATAGTGCAAATAGACCTTTCCATCTTTCATACTCATACCCACAAAATCACGGTCGCCTTCATTCCATTTTTTGACGATAACGAGTCCCAAGAGTTCTCGATCGGTCAACTCATAAATGTTTGCAGTTTTTGCTTCAGGTCGGAGCCAAACGACAGCAAACGGAAAATCGGTCGGCACTTGCGCACGTTGAATCTCATTGGGGGCTAATGTTGAACACCCATAGAGGACCGACACGCCAAATATGGATAAGAGTTTCATGAGTAATACTCGGCGATACTTCATAGATTTCACTTCTATTCTCCTTTGAGGATTATTGCGATAAAAACGCGTATGGATCGATACCGGCTGAATCTTGATCGACGATCTCTATACCTGGCGGCATTATACCATCCAAGAGTTGATCAGAAACGTAACTATGAACGGTAGAAACATCATTGATATACCATTCTCCTGATGCTTCGGACTGCACCCATTTCACATAGGCAACATCGGGATAGGTCGGATACACTTTTCCATCTGCCATAAACGCACCCGAAAACCCTTGATCGCCTTCATTCCATAGTTTTATCATAACTTTACTCATCAATTCCAGTTCCTCAAAAAGCCTTGTAGGTATCTCTGCCCGCTGTGCCTCAGGTACTTTCCAAACCACGCTAAATGGAAAATCGGGTGGAACCTCTGGGTAGCCGTCATCCTCAACGATTTCTGCATCTTCAGTGACGATTGTCTCTCCTTCGGTTTCATCTAAGATTTCACTGAAAAACAATTCGTCAAGGAGCAGAGCCGTTTCTGTTGATTCAATAGCGTCATCTGTATGGGGGGCTGATCCGTCTCTATCTTCGTTAGCAAGCGCATCCGTTTCTACATCTGAAGTGGGATGTGACGCTGACGGCGTACGTTTTTCTGTCTTGGGTGTAAATTCCACCGCTTTGTATGTCACGACGGTTTCTGGTGGCGTTTGATGCGACATCAGAAAAATGGCGATACTGACAAGTATCAGAATGCCTGTTAGCGTGAGTGCTTTTTTTCCGTTCAACATAATGACCTCCGCGTCTGAAGTAGATGAAAGGACAGGAGTCGGGTTGTGAATACTTATCCTCTAATAAGTTTGCTAAAAAAATCGCAGATTTACCGTTCTTTGAGTGCCGCCCATGTCGTTGCTAACTTCCGGCGCGGGTGAATTCGTCGCTTATGTGAAAAACTATCGCACGTAAGAATGCAGGCGGAGTAGGAGGTGATGCTTTACGGCACTGGGGTCGTATCCCGTGTGGCGACATATACGTGGTATTGAAGTTAAGAAGAAGGGAATGTTGCCAGCGTTCCCTTCTTCCTTCTTAAACGATCCTTCTTCAAATGGCGAATCGGAGTATATCTACCGCGGCAGACCTACAGTGGTTGATTTACACCCTTCCTCGGACGAGTGCGTTGACATGCTGATTATTGTAATAATCGTGTCCGACCGCAGAAGCCTGGTTATTGCGGCTATTTGAGCCAACTTGCGTCTCAGCCTTCCGATCAACGATTCCATAATAGGGTCTTTGGTTCGCAGCAGGTTTTTTCCCAGCGACGACAGCATAAAGATAGAGAGAGCCATAACTGCTGTTGCATTTGGTTTTCCCTTTTGCGACCCCTTTCACGCCTCCTGTATCCGTCGTCAGTGTTACTTCTACTTCTATACAGGAAAGTTTATCCTCGTCTTTTTTTTGAGCCGCATAAACGCTATAGACAAAAATCAGAGATGCGACAATCAAGAGGCACGTAACGGTTGCTTGTTTCATTTTGCTTAACATTTTTAATGTCTCCTTGTTAGAAATTATTGTTTGGGTCCATCGTTTAGTTGGATAGATACTCATACGGATCGATGCCCGAAGTCTCCATGTTTAAGACTTGTACACCTGGAGGAAGTATTCCCTCACTGATTTGGTCTGTAATTGTGCTATCACCTCCCGGTCCGTAAACCAATGCGGCATATTTACGAATTGTGCCATCCGGCAGTTGGCTCTCCTTCCATTGAACATAAACAACATCTGGATAGTGCAAATAGACCTTTCCATCTTTCATACTCATACCCACAAAATCACGGTCGCCTTCATTCCATTTTTTGACGATAACGAGTCCCAAGAGTTCTCGATCGGTCAACTCATAAATGTTTGCAGTTTTTGCTTCAGGTCGGAGCCAAACGACAGCAAACGGAAAATCGGTCGGCACTTGCGCACGTTGAATCTCATTGGGGGCTAATGTTGAACACCCATAGAGGACCGACACGCCAAATATGGATAAGAGTTTCATGAGTAATACTCGGCGATACTTCATAGATTTCACTTCTATTCTCCTTTGAGGATTATTGCGATAAAAACGCGTATGGATCGATACCGGCTGAATCTTGATCGACGATCTCTATACCTGGCGGCATTATACCATCCAAGAGTTGATCAGAAACGTAACTATGAACGGTAGAAACATCATTGATATACCATTCTCCTGATGCTTCGGACTGCACCCATTTCACATAGGCAACATCGGGATAGGTCGGATACACTTTTCCATCTGCCATAAACGCACCCGAAAACCCTTGATCGCCTTCATTCCATAGTTTTATCATAACTTTACTCATCAATTCCAGTTCCTCAAAAAGCCTTGTAGGTATCTCTGCCCGCTGTGCCTCAGGTACTTTCCAAACCACGCTAAATGGAAAATCGGGTGGAACCTCTGGGTAGCCGTCATCCTCAACGATTTCTGCATCTTCAGTGACGATTGTCTCTCCTTCGGTTTCATCTAAGATTTCACTGAAAAACAATTCGTCAAGGAGCAGAGCCGTTTCTGTTGATTCAATAGCGTCATCTGTATGGGGGGCTGATCCGTCTCTATCTTCGTTAGCAAGCGCATCCGTTTCTACATCTGAAGTGGGATGTGACGCTGACGGCGTACGTTTTTCTGTCTTGGGTGTAAATTCCACCGCTTTGTATGTCACGACGGTTTCTGGTGGCGTTTGATGCGACATCAGAAAAATGGCGATACTGACAAGTATCAGAATGCCTATTAGCGTGAGTGCTTTTTTTCCGTTCAACATAATGACCTCCGCGTAAATCTCTATTGAATCAAAACCTTTGTTGGTCAAAGGTGTTTATCGTGCCAACGTCCGCTCTGAGAGCTGATCGACCGCATCCCTTTCGTCGTCGAACCGCTCAAAGAGACTCGACAGGCGACTCAAGACGAGGAGGTTGTGGATGTGTCTACCGGCATGGATCACGCCAATGCGCCCCTGCTTCTGCTTTGTAATGGCATAGGCTTGCATCAGCACACTCAGCCCAGAAGAACTCATCCGCCGTGCGTGGGCGAAGTTGATGAGGATGCGAGGGGCATCGTAAGCCTTGACTTCGGGTAAAATGGAGTCCCGAAAATCTTTGATGTTCGGGTCTTTATTGAGTTTGCCATGCGGTTCAATAATGATGACACCGTTTTCATAGCGGACTTGGGTTGCCATAATTCAACTCCTTTTTTCGGCGATGGGTATCGCGTGTCTGCGTCGGTATCACAGCGAAGCATCTGCGTGCGGACGCTCGTAGGCGGTTTTGAGTTTAGAGAGCGCACTTTTCAGGATCTGGCTGACTCTGCCTTTCGAGACACCGATGGCTTCGGCGATCGCTTGTCCCTTGTAATCCTGAAAGTATTTCAGACGGACGGCTTTCCGCTCCTTGCCTGTCAGCCGCTTGAGCATGCGCGGAAAGCGTTGCTGGAATTGCTGGATGTGAATCTCATCGATGACCGAATCTTCCAAAGATTCACTTTCACACGCGGCGTTGTAGAGTGCCGCGGTGAGTGAGTTAAAGCCGGGTGGCGGATCGGTATCGGTGTCCGACATCAACACATCTACCAGCGGGAACGTGAGATATTGCAACTCCGGACGACGTTGTGCCCAGAGTTTGGTACACACACGCGCTTTAATGAACGTGATGAAACTCGCTTGACTCGGATGGGCGGGAGCATACTTCGGGGTCTCTTCAAGAATGGTCAGATATGCGAGTTGTCGAAAATCGTCTTGGCGGGTTTGTAGGCACGCATCGCCCCGCGTCGCACAAGCAACACAGTGTCCGATGGAAGTCTCCGCCGTGAGTATATCGTTGGGATCCATATAAAAAGGACATTGCCCGCGGTTACTTGGATGGCTATATGCTCTCATACAGTACCCCCTTGAGAGGTTTCAGAGTTTCTGAATTTTCTGCGAAAGGGTTATGTTATTAATATATACGCAGTGCCGCGAAAAGTTTAGTTTTTTTCAATGCGTCGTTTTGGGATGGGTGAAATTTGGGTGTAATACTCCTTTTGCTTGTCGGCAACTCTATTGAGAGTGATGCCACCTGCCGACATGCTTTATTTCAAAATCACCATCTTCCACCAAAACGACAGTGCATTCTATATATTACTATAGTTTGGACAATTTTAAGAATTAAGGTGCTGGGATTTCTCAAAAGCCCTCAGAAACCACTATCTATAAGGGTTCTCTCAATG
>VXZL01000290.1 GCA_009845505.1 Candidatus Poribacteria bacterium
GCGCGGGCTTGGGCAGCTTCAGCAGCGGTTTGTAGCCATGTCTCTGCTTCCGGATTATAGATGCCTAAACTCTCCTCAAGGACGTGGAATTCTAAACCCAATGTCGCAGCAGGAATGCCGCCATTCGCAAGGGCTGAAATTTCAACATAAGCATTGCCAACGAGGCGGAAACCCATTAACGGGCTCGGTAAATAACGTCTATCTACATCGTAAACGAAATATTCAGAAATCCCAATCGTCGCATAGAGTTTCACCTTTCGCGTCAGGTCATTACGATAGGTGCCTCTGCTCGCAAACTCCAAGACGAAATCGGGTGGCTTTCCCTCCTCCCATATCTTATAGATACGACGCTCCTTTTTACCGAAACCGAAAGCAACGAAAATATCAGGCGAGATAGATTTACGGGGATTGCCTTCTTCATAATACATCATCATATCCCCAAGCACATAGGCATCAGGGATATGAGCAAGATGGTTCTCAATGCGATTCATATTCTTGACGAGTTCTCTAAAATGGCGTTCGGTTTCAGCCATAGGTTTACCATCCGATTCAGGATATAGGTCGGCTATTTCTGTCGGTGCGGAAGGGAGTGTGAAAGTATTTGGGTGTCCCATCGGTCTATCTCCTTTTCCGTAGTGTTTTCGAGTCCAAGGATTACTGAAATTACCAAATTATAGCATATTTTCAACAGTAGCTCAAATTAAAACAGCGTTGTTCAAGGAGATTCAGATGGTCATCAGCAGGAAATAACATTGTATTAGGGGCGCGATGCTTGTCTTGCTTTGTTGATTTCCGTTAGGACGTTCATTGCGTGCAATGACTCTTTTTTGTCGTATTGCGGACATTGACGCAAGCCTGCTGCGAGGCACCGGTGAACGGCTTCGGCTTGATAGAGAAAACCGTGCTGATTCGGGGAAGATCTCCGCATTGCTACGGATCCCGGCAATGGATACTCAAAATAGTGTAACGGCGCAGGTGCGTTTTGGGTTCTGTACTGTGAAGGCACACCGTTAGGAGGCGGGATTCGGATAGAGATACGCGTCGGGCAGTGCCCGGGTCGCTCAAGTGTGATACGTCCGGCGGTGCCAACGATTTCTGTTATCTCTGGGAGTTCAGAGTTGCGCGGTGGAAATGTGAAGATGGCATACCTGTCGTCTCCGTAATCCACAATCGCGCCACCGGCATTAGTGCCTATGGCAATGACATTTCTCGGCGACGCTGACGCACCGAAGGCGAGGGGTGCCGCTTGGATGGTATAGATCGGATCAAAGAAGTCGGACTGCGTTAGCACAACCTCGCCGATAGTACCTGCTTCAATTGCAGCACGGGCATGCTCTACCGCAGGAAAGAAACGTGTCCACATACCGTCCTGCATCATCACGTCCTGCTCTTCGGCTGCGGCGTACATCTCTTGGGCATCAGAGAGGTTGACAGTGAGCGGTTTCTCGCAGAGCACATGTTTGCCTGCCGCAATTGCAAGGAGGGTGTGTTCCTTATGTAGCGGGTTAATCGTGCCGATATAGACGATATCCACATCATCGGCTGCGACCATCTCTCGGTAGTCACCATAAGCTGTCCTAACGCCGTATCGCCTCGCGAATTCTTCCGCCCGGTCAAGGTCTCGCGCTGCCACAGCACTTACAGTTGCTCCTTCGCAGGCGTGCAAAGCCTCTACCCACATCCCTGAAATATTGCCCGCACCAAGGATGCCCCAACGCAACGGAAACGCGACATCTGCTGCGTTTGTAATACCACGACGGATATCGAGCGGTGTTGAGAGTGGCATACTGTTTTTATTTGAATTCATAAGGGCTTCCTTTCTTCAAAGCAGGCTCGGTTAATTTTGTATTCACTTTACGCCCACGGATCAAGGACAACCTTCCCGCAGTCATGTGTACACTGCAGTGCCCACGCCTCCTGAATCTGGCGCATCGGGAAGGTGTGCGTGATGAACGTATCCAGCTGCGTCTTCACTTGTGTAATCATCCGCATCATAGCGGGTGTGCCTGGGAGGTTGTAATGCCGCGTGCCGTGTAGGGTTAAGCCTTTATTGATAATTTCACCGCCCTGAATTGCCACGTCACGAATGCCACCAATCAATGCAATGTGTCCTTTCGGACGCGTTACGTCAATCAACAATCGGACGGCTTCGGCAGCCGCCGAACATTCGATCCCCTTGTCTACACCGCTGCCACCCGTCAAATCTCGAATTTGATCGACGACATCCGTGTCTTGTGGATTGACAACTTCTGCTGCACCGAGTTTTTTCGCGAGGGCTGCGCGATAGGGATGGCTTTCAACAGCAATGACGTGCGCGCCCCTATAGACGGCATTAATCACACCCCCAAGTCCAATAGGTCCCATCCCTGTGATGAGGACGGTATCCAAGGCGTTAACATGCATCAACCGCATGGCGTTGAACGTTGATCCAAGTCCACAACACGCCATTCCAGCGTGATGATAGGAGAGATCGTCTGGAATAGGCACAAGCTGCCAGTCCCGTTTCAGGATGTACTGCGCATACGTTGCCGTCATACCCTCCTGTTCGGGAACATTTGGCGACTGTTGGTCGTCCTGACAGTGGGCATATTCGCCTGCTAAGCAGAGGTAACACTTTCCACAAGGATAGTGTGGCATTACGACAACGCGGTCCCCTACCTTGACAGTCCCTTCCTGTGCGATTTCTACCACTTCACCGGCGGCTTCGTGTCCGAACCTGTCGCCTGTGCCTTCATTTTTGAAGCCTTTGTATTCCGTGCACATGGGTGCAGAACGAATTTTGACGACGACGAACTCACCCTCAGCGACTGGGTCGGGTCTGTCAATTAAGCCCGCACTTTCAGGACCGAATTTTGCTACAACTTTCATCCCTATCTCCATCTTTTATGGTGGACCTTAGAATTAATTCGACACTTTGCACCGGCGAGGTTAGAAACCTCGCCTACCGGGTTGGGGTAAAATATCTGTTTATTTTTCAGGTTTACCATAAATAGTTTTTTCGTAAAATGTGTATGAGCAATCAAACTTGCTTTAGCGACGGAGCGTGTCAACCTTTTTAATCACGCCCCACGTCCTGAGAAGTTTATCGGTCGGATTCATACCTTGGCGACCTGTGTTATAGACCTCAACAGTGGTAAATGGAACATCATTATGGCTTGCATCGCTGAAAATGTAGATATCTCCGTTTATGACCTCAGCCTTATGGCCAACCCTGGCAACAGGCATGTCGGGGTTTTGGGACCAACGACCGATTCGAGGGTGGTAGATTTCTATTGTTTTAAAATCTGTCGTCCGCTGCCCTTGACTCCGAAAATAACCGCCCATCACATAAATTTTTCCATTGATGACACTTGCGGTATGCCCTGATTTTGCGGTAAACATATCCCCTATTTCGCGCCAACTATTTCTTTGAGGGTCATAGACTTCAATACTGGAAAGAAAGGGACCCGGATGATTCATAATCATGGGCAATCCGGCACCCCCCATGACGTAAATTTTCCCGTCAACAACACTCACTGCGGCACCCGTCCGCGCATGGTTCATGTTTTTCCCTTTTGCCCATGTGTCGGTCACTGGATCATACACCTCCACGGTGTCTAAACGAAACGGTTCCATCTCGGATGAGTGCCCACCGATCGCGTAGATTTTCCCGTCCACGACACAGGCCCTGGTGTTTCTGGGTGTAGGCATATCGGCTTTCTGCGTCCACGTGTCAGTAGTTGGATCGTACATTTCGACGGTTGACAGGTCTTCAGGCTTCCACCTTCGGAGCCTTCTAATCTCATTATTTCGCAGAAGGACATCAATCTCAAGTCGATTCAGAGCCGTTCCACCAATGGCGTAGATTTTCCCATCGACAACCGCGGTCGCTGCCTCAGTGCGGGGTGTTGGCATATCAGCCTTCCGTTCCCAGGTATCGGTTTTCGGGTCGTACATTTCGAGGGTTGAAAGGGACAAGTCTCCGAGTCCTTCAACATACCCCCCGATTGCGAATATCTTTCCGTTAACAACGCAGGTGGTAAAGCCTGATCGGGCTGTTGGCATGTTTGCTTTCTGTTCCCAAGTTCCGTCGGCTGCGAGATTGCCGACCTTGATAGCTGATAATGCCGTTAGCATCAGGATGCCTAAAGTCAAACGCACTGTGATACTCCCATGCCTAAAGTCATGGGCTTCTTGCTTCGTCATTTCGTGCCTCCCGCAAGTGGAGGACTTACAGAAACTCCACAAGCGTTTTACGTCTCGGTGTATCCCACCGCGACATGTTTTAAGTTGATAGCTGCGTTTACGTCTCTATCTATGGACGTTCCGCAATTACTACAATGATAGTGCCTATCTGAAAGTGTTAAATCGTCTTTCTTTTCTCCACAACGACTACATGTCTTGGAACTGGCGAAAAACCTGCCCCCTTGCACAATTGGGATACCCAGCGTCTCTGCCTTCGTTTTGAGTTTCTCAAGGAAACCGCCAAGTGCAGCATCTGATAACGCCTTGGCAAGTTTCCGGTTCTTAAGCAGGTTCGTAACTGAAAGCGTCTCAATACCGATCTTGGCAGCAGACATAACGATAGCCGTCGCCGCCTTATGGTGAGCGTCTTTTCGGATACAAGCGATACGATAATGAATACGTTCCACTTTTCGTTTCTGCTTATACCAGTTCTGACTTAAGAATACCTTTCGGCTTAGCTTCCGTTGCTCGCGTGCTAACTTTCGCTCATACCGTTTTAGCGGTCGTGGGTTCTCATACTTCGTGCCATCGTCAAGGGTTGCGAGGGTGTTGATGCCTACATCTATGCCGACAACAGGGAGCCCGCGTGTATCACGGGGATAGGTAGGTATTCCTGTGTCAACAAGGATAGAGACGAACCAACGGTGTGCTGTTCTTGAAATGGTGACGCGCTTGATCTTCCCATCAAAACGTAATGCCGAAAACATCTTGACGGTGCCGATTTTCGGCAACTTGATAGACTTACCATCAACCTTGCATTGATAACCTTCGACTGTATAGGATTGACGACTACCGCGTTTCTTGAACTTCGGGAAGTTGTTTTGCTTTTTCTGCCAACGTCTCACTGCATCTGATAGGTTTTTGACACCGTGCAATGCAGCACGTTGGTCTTGTTCGCCTGCCCAGTCCAACTCTTTTTTGCGTTGATTCCAACGAGTATTGAGGTCTATGAATGAACGGAAAACGCCTGCTGATAAACCTGCCTTGAAATCTGCTAAAGCCGAATTGAAGGCAAATCGCGCATAACCACATTGTTGTTGAAACCAAGTAACCTGTGCATCTGTCGGACGCAACGCTATTTTGTGTGCTTTTAATGCCATCCTTGGATTTACCAGCACCAGCCTTTAACCCCTAATGAGTGGGTAGGCAGACACGCAACCAAGCGGTTACGCTCATTATGTCTGCCAACTGGTAAGATAAGTATACTACAAAATACACCTTTTTGTCAACTCTTTTTTCTACAAAGCCACGAAACACGTGGGTTGGACCCAAAGCTAAAGCATTGGGATTGTTAGACAATGCCCTTCATTCCCAAAAC
>VXZL01000601.1 GCA_009845505.1 Candidatus Poribacteria bacterium
ATATTCTGACGAATTACCATGTCGTGAGGGATGCGGCAGTCATTCACGTCCAAGTGCTGGACGGGAACCCATTTGAAGCCAAATTAACGGGGCCGGATCCTAACACCGATATTGCTGTTTTAAAAATTGATGCAAAAGAAGAACTTCCAATCCTTCAATTAGCAGATTCTGAGCAGGTGCAAGTTGGTCAGTTCGCTATTGCTATCGGAAACCCATTCCGGCTCAACCATACAGTGACGACCGGTATTGTAAGTGGGAAAGAACGTATTATTCTGCCGGAGCGCGGTCTTATTCGGTACCAAGATTTTATTCAAACAGATGCTTGGATCAATACGGGAAACAGTGGGGGGCCATTACTGAATATCCACGGCGAAGTTATTGGGATCAATGCGTTAATACGACGCCCCGACGATACGCCCGCGACGAACGCCGTTAGAGCAGGTGCGGGCTTTGCTATTCCCAGCAACCTTGTGGAAAAGATTGGAACGCAGTTGATTGCAAACGGAAGAATCATTCGCGGTTTTCTCGGCATTCGCATGCAACCCGCAACACAAGGGATTCGGGTTATGAGCGTTCTAAGAGATATGCCTGCACATCTCGGTGGATTACAGAGAAACGACATTATTGTTGGGTACAATGGGAAGAAAGTTGACGATATCAACGAATTCAAAATGTGGATTGCTGATTCGCAAGTCGGTAAGAGTTCACAAGTTACCGTCCTCCGAGAGGGACATGAGCGGATATTCACCGTAACAATAGCAGAAATGCCTGCCTTACAAGCGGGCAGACCTTTTGAAAACAACTCCGTGGCGTGGCGCCGCCTCGGTCTAACAGTCCGAAAGCTGGAAAAGGGTGATTTCGAGAGATATACTTATTTAACCGAAGAGGATCGCGGTGTTATTGTTGACAGGGTTCAGGTAAATAGCCCAATTCCACAAGGGTCTCTCATCGTTAAGGTCAATGGTGAAAACGTTAGGAGTGCCCAGGATTTTGATGCCCTTCTCCAGAAAGTAGGTGTTGATCTTGAACAGGTTATCCTTGAGATTAAAAATAGTTACGGTACAGATAAGGTAACAATGACCCTCAGCGATTAAATGGAGTCCTCGGATCGCCCCAGACACAATTTAATTTTTTGTTGTTCTCTCACCAGAAACTGATTCGCGCAGCGGTAATATCCAATAAGAGATAGGCCATGACAACATCAAGCCCCCTTACTCTCAGAAAAATCTTTAGTCCGGGCGGACTCATCTCAGAACACCTGGACGGGTATGAGTTCCGCCAAGAACAATTACAAATGGCACACGAGGTGGCTCGGGCGTTCATAGACGCTGAACACCTAATTGTTGAAGCCGGGACAGGTGTAGGTAAGAGTTTTGCTTATCTGATACCGGCGATCTCTCTTGCGCTTAAAGCGGAGCAGAAAGTCGTTATTTCAACGAATACTATCAGTCTGCAAGAACAGTTGGTCACAAAAGATATTCCATTTTTGCGGCGGATACTCCCCCGCGATTTTAATGTGGTGCTTGCCAAGGGACGGCGTAATTATCTCTCGCGAAGACGACTTAAAAACTTACGCAATTATGAACGGGGTTTGTTTGATACATTGGAAGAAGTCGAAGAAGTTGCAGAAATTGAGGAATGGGTGAATTGGACGGTAGATGGCAGCACAGCAGATCTACCGTGGCAACCAAACTCTCAAGTTTGGGATAAAGTTGCATCCGACAGAGACAACTGCCTCGGGCGGCAGTGTGAGACCTACAATACCTGTTTCTACTTTAATGTTCGAAGAGAGATGCAGGATGCAGACTTACTGATTGTGAATCACCACCTCCTCTTTAGCGATCTCGCGATTCGTAAAGAGAGCACAGAAGCACTGGGTGTCTTACCTGAATACGACTACCTCATTATCGATGAAGCCCACCATTTAGAAGCGACAGCGACTAACCATGGGAGCGTTAATTTTAGTAACACCCGCGTTAAGTGGCTCCTCGACTCGCTTTCCAGTGTGGCAAAACTCTTCGAGTCAAAACAATTGACGACTCAAGTCGAGGAAGCACGTGAGCAAGCCAACACTCTTTTTCAGACAATTATTGATGCCCTTCACGAAGTTGATGATCAAGGTTACGGTACTTCCCTCACACAGCGTATCCATGAAAGCAACTTCGTCAGAAATTCCCTTGACACACCACTCACAGACCTTGAACGGACATTGAAAGATCTTCAGAACAGTGCTTCCACAGAGGATGAGGAACAAGAAATCACGGCGCATCACAGTTACTGTCAACGGCTCCGCGACGAATTAGATATGATAATCCGACAGGACGATCCAAACTATGTCTATTGGGCTGAAATATCGATGCGTGGCCGAACACCACGGGTTCTCTTGAATGCCACCCCCGCGAATGTAAAGCAGATATTAGAGGACCATCTTTTCAGCATAAAAAATAGTGTTGTAATGACGAGTGCTACGCTCTCCACAAACCGCAATTTTGCTTACTTTAAAAATCGAATAGGAATCAATGAATGTCGTGAACTACTTGTGCACTCACCGTTTGATTTCAAAAAGCAGGTTCAGATTCATATCCCGCGGTACATGCCGGATCCAAATAGTAGTGAATTTGTACCGATAGTAACCCAGAAAATCAAACACTATCTGGAACTGACGCACGGTAAAGCATTCGTTCTATTTACAAGTTACAAAATGATGGATGAAGTATACGATGCGGTCGCTCCCGATCTTGAAGAGATTGGGATTACCGGCTTCAAACAAGGCAGGGAACTCTCACGGACCGATATGCTTCAAGCGTTTCGTGAGGATACGGATTCGGTGCTGTTCGGAACATCAAGTTTCTGGGAAGGGGTTGATGTCCGCGGTGAGGCACTCAGTAATGTCATCATTACAAGACTTCCGTTTGAGGTGCCGACGCATCCAGTAATGGAGGCACGTGTGAAACAGATTAAGGAGAGCGGTGGAAACGAATTTTTTGAATTTAGCTTACCGGAAGCGATATTACGCCTAAAACAGGGATTTGGACGACTCATCCGGACGCAAACAGACACAGGGATTGTCGTTATTCTTGATCCACGAATTAAGACGCGGTACTATGGAAAGCAGTTTTTGGACTCGCTGCCAAACTGCGAAATTGTTGAAAAATAAAAGAAGCCCACGGTATAGGATACCGCGGGCATCTTAAAATGTGTAGATAACACGTAGCACAACTTATCTCAGCGATTTAATAACGCCTCGGGGATGGCTGCGCAGTGCGAATACCTCTATCATGCATGAAAGGGAATTCAAATTCTATCGTTTGATAACGCTGTGCCCCTCCCGGCGGCGGTGCCTTTTCGATGGGTAGGATAACCTTTAAATCAGTAGCATTCAACTTTATTTGGGTGAACGGCACGAAACCTTCAGCACTTTCACCCGGTTGGACACCTGTTCGGCGCGTTCCCACCTGTTTCTCAACGATAGGCATCCGTTTCTCCATTAAGATCCGTCGTGCTATTTCAAGACCATTTTTTACATAGAGGCCTGTCGCGCGCGCCATGTATGTGAAACGCTCCTCTAAGTCGTCATAATTCATCCCGCTATAGACGTTCTCACCCTGGTCAACAATCGTGCATTTTTTCACATCAAAGATGATGTGTTGTTCTCGATTGTTAGTAATCTTGACGTAAAACACATCAGTTTTGTCGCTTTGGGAAAGAGCCTCCGTTTCATAAAAAGGCGAGAAAGCGTTGCCACGGTTGTATTTCCGGTCGAGATCCGTCCGCCGCCAATATGCGATAGAAACGGTAATACCATCCCGTGTTTTCGTCAGGATGGGTTGTCTGGACTGTACTTCAAACAGGTCGGGTTTATCAGACATCATGACGATGTCAACAACCTTCCTATCTTCACCGGTTCCGGTTTCGATTTGGACTTGGGTTTCTGTCCATTCGTTGAGGAAGCTGCTCCACTGGTCGTTGGCGTGTGCGTATTCGTCAAATGCGAAAATATAGGTTATCGCTTCCATATTGGCATTGCGTGCTTTTCCAACACGGAATCCGACTGTATCCATACCGTACTTGTTCAACACAGGTTTAGCGAGGTCCTCCGAGGGAACAGCAGGAACGACTATCTCTTCGTCCGGCTTTGCGGCTTGTTCCGCCATGGCATCCGCTATGTTATGGACGGGTTGAATAGGTGACAAGCTGCTCAGTGCTGTTCCA
Source organism: Candidatus Poribacteria bacterium (assembly GCA_009845505.1). Classification (GTDB taxonomy): domain Bacteria; phylum Poribacteria; class WGA-4E; order WGA-4E; family WGA-3G; genus WGA-3G. The sequence continues at coordinate 4,213 of VXZL01000601.1, forward strand.
CAACCTGCGACGCTAAATGCGAGAGCAAATAGCAAGAGGAGATTGAGTGCTGTGAATTTATTCATCCATTTCATTGATAATATTGCCTCCTGGGCTACCATCCTATAAATGGCAGGTTTATATTTCATATCCTACTCTGCGGCGCATTCAAGTCATTCTCGCGCGAAGCACCTACAGCTGATTGCAAGCACATCAAGGTAAGAATAGACGATGTGCCTAAAACTGATTTTATTGACTAAATTAGCACAACTGCAATTTTTAGTCAAGAAATATGTGCGAAGAATTTGCAATACTCATTTCAGAATGCTTAACTTGCCAATTTCTTGAACGAGTAGATCCGCTTGCCGAGCAGAAACCCGGTAAACATAGATGCCTGACGCAAGGGGTCTGCCACTGTGGGTTGTGCCGCGCCACTCAAACTTCCCTTGTGCGGCAACATTTTCGCGCGTTTCACTGTAAACGAGGTCACCCGTCGGAACGAAAATCTCAAGGTTGACGTTATCTGCAACTTGGGAAGCAGACAAACGATAAGCAAAGGTTACCACGTCCTCACCGGAACGAAGCGGATTTGGATAGACGCGCATCTCTGTAAGCGCAAAGGGTTCTGCCTGAAGTTGGTCTACACGCAGCCGATAGGAATCGGTGCTACTGAAACCCCCATCCGATTCTACAACAAGATAGAATATTTCTGTCGTACTCGGCTGATACAGGAGTCTCAACCCAGCAACGTCGGTAGCGTTTTCGGCTATAGCACGCACCTCGCCTGTCTCTGCCTGAAGGGATAAACGATAATTTTTGTTTGGCGGGATGTCAGCGAGCGTCACCAAAATAGTAACACCGTGGACGGCTTCGAGTTTGTATACATCCCGTGTATCCGTCAGACTGAAGAGAAAGGATTCATAGGTTTCCCCATAAGCAATTGGGAATGCACTTGCAAACGTATCGTTTGGTTCGTAAGTATCACCAAACGAGACTAAGATCGGAATCGTCAACCCTTCCGGTCCAATGTTCGTAATAGAGATACCAGTAACAGTGCCATCATTAGCATTACTGTTCGGGAGAGTCCCCGGCGTAAAGGCAGTCTGACCATCGTCTGCAGAATAAGCAGCACCGTCAGTAATCGCTTGTAAGTCTATAAACGCATCACCATCTTGCTGAGAGATGCCGAGATGCTCAGGATCAGTTGGGTCTTCGAGCCATATCTGCTGAGAGGCATCGAAACTTCCAAGCGGATAGGTCTCAGTTTCATCAATATGCCAGATTAATAGACCAGACTCAGGTAGGTAGGTATCAAAAGTTGCGCCTGAGGCTTTGTTTCTATT
>VXZL01000542.1 GCA_009845505.1 Candidatus Poribacteria bacterium
AATATAGACAATATGTAATAATAGTGTACATAGAGATTTACGCCCTAATTTAACTTGAGAAATTATACCGATACGAAGGAAATGAATATCAATGATACAAGAGCATGTCATACTCGTAGACCATACGGGCAGAGAAATCGGCACCCAAGAAAAGCTACAAGCACATCGTGAGGGTAAATTACACAGTGCATTTTCGATTTTTATCTTTAACGCCGTAGGTGAATTATTGCTACAGAGACGCGCACGAACGAAGTATCACTCTGGGGGATTATGGACGAATACTTGCTGTAGCCACCCACGTCCCGGTGAAAGTTATTATAACGCGGCGAAACGTCGACTCAATGAGGAAATGGGTTTTGACTGTGAATTAACTGGACTTTTTAGTTTTATTTATCACACCCAACTCGATAATAGTCTATTTGAACACGAATTGGACCATGTCTTTGCTGGATACTATAACGGTCAACCTACTCCAAATCCGAATGAAGTTGACGATTGGAAATGGATGAACATAAGCGCGTTGAAACAGGATGTTCAAGAAAGTCCTGAAAATTACACTTACTGGTTCAAACTAACGCTGGATCGTGTTGTTGAACAGTCCCAAAAAATCGGTTTTTCTAATGAAATATAACCAATTTGCGCATATAAGTCTGATATTAATACTGCCTTTTTTCGTATGGTTTAGTAGTATTGCATCTCACGGATCGGTGGAAGAGACGCTGAGGGGCGCGCGAGAACAATTCTATACCGCGATTGAAGACGAAAAGCAGGTTGCGCCGACAATTGCGTTGTTTAAGCAAATTGCGAAAGTCGAACCGGAGTACGTTGGGCGCGCAAAGGTCTATATCGGCGCACTCGTTGCCCTCAAAGGCAAACACGCATTTCTCCCGCATACCAAACTCAAGTGGGCAAAGCGCGGTTTAGCAATTATGGATAGCGGTTTGCAGAAGAGTCCAAACGACATTGAAGCCCTATTTATCCACGGAACGACTTGTTATCATCTTCCATTTTTCTTCCGACGTGCGGACGATGCCCAACGCGATTTCAAAAAAATTATCAAATTGATGCCACAGCAGATAGATGCCTACGATCCGAAGTTAATCACAAATGTCTTTGTGTTCCTACTTGAAAATGCGAAGTTGACTGATAGCGAAAAAATATATCTCCAAACACTTTTTAGCGGTCAGTAACGCTTGCGTCTTTGCTAACTGCTGACACCTGAAAGCGCAGCGACCTGACTGCTGAGAGTGAAGCGCAGCAGAACGCCCTGAAAATGAAGTTTGAATATCTTCTATTTAACCTTGCTGTTGTTGCAGGGCCTGTCGTGTCCCAGTTCAGTCGCCAAATTAAAAGCGTTTCACGGTGGCGATTGAAATTACTCGTAAGTGTAATTGTAATGATTCCTTATGTGATATGGGACGCGCTTGTCGCGGGCTCGCATTGGCAGTTCAACACGGCATATACACTCGATTTTCGGTTGTTCGGTTTGCCAATTGAGGAATGGCTCTTCTTCATCACAGTTCCATTTGGATGTTTGTTAGTGTGGGAGACCTTACCCCAATTGGATAGATGGTTAGCACGATTGAAGTCGCTTCGGCACATTAGAAACGTTTTATACGCTACACTACCTGTCGGTATATGGGTTTTCAGCACAGGTAAACAGTATACAGGATTGGTGTTATGCTGTTTTGGACTTGTTGGATTGGTAGATATGCTGTTAAGAACCGACCTACTTCTGCGTCCGAAAACTTATCTCTATCTTGCAATTGTCGCGGGTTTGATTTTGGTATTCAACGGCTATCTCACGGCGCGCCCGGTTGTTATATATGGTGAGGCGTATCAGATGGGGTACCGGATTTGGACGATTCCAATTGAGGATTTCGGATACGGATTCACACTGATGCTTTTTAACACAATGCTCTACGAGAAACTAAAGAATGGAAAATAAGAGAGTAGCAGTTATTGGGGGTGGACTCGGTGCGTTAAGTGGTGCAATTCGTCTGGCACGGCTTGGGTTTTCTGTGCAATTATTCGAGAAGAATCCGAAAATCGGTGGAAAGGTGAACGAGGTCGTTTTGGAGGGCTACCGATTTGATACTGGCGCGTCCTTGCTAACAATGCCTTTTGTTATTGACGAGTTGTTCGATTTTGCTGGGTTCAATCGGTCAGATTATCTTGATTTTGTGTCAATTGACCCGATATGCCGATACTTCTTCTCAGATGGTTCAGTGATGGATGCGAGTGCCGATAAGGCGAAGATGAGAACCGCTATCCAGCAGCTATCACCTGATGATGTGGAGTCGTATGAGCGTTTCTTGAAATATGCGGAACGGATTCATACTTTAACATCTGAAATCTTTATGTTTACACCGATCCATGAGTTCAAAAAACTCATGAAACCTCGACATTTTCAGACATTGTTGAGGCTTCATCAAATTGATCCGTTTCGGACCGTCCACCAGAGCGTGTCCGGTTTTTTTTCAGATCCGCGACTTGTTCAACTCTTTGACCGCTACGCGACTTACAACGGCTCAGATCCGTTTCAGGCACCTGCGACGCTTAACATAATTCCGTATATTGAGTATGAGTTGGGTGGGTATTATGTCAAAGGGGGGATATATCGTCTCGTTGATGCTTTGTTGGCAGTCGCGCGCGAGTTAGGTGTTCAGGTTCATACATCGGCAAAAGTTGAAAAAATCTGTCAGGAACGCAAACGGGTCAGTGGTGTGCAGGTTAATGGCAAAAAGATTGAGGCGGATTACGTACTCTGCGGTACGGACGCAGTTGTAGCATATAACGAATTGATTGACGGACATCAGAAACGTCGCGAAAGATTGAATCGGTTGGAACCTTCGTTATCAGGGATGGTATTCCTGTGGGGTGTTCGTGCCAAGCACCCGAAGTTAGCGCACCATAATATTATTTTCTCCAGCGACTACGATGCGGAATTTAAACAGATTTTTAAGCATCAACAAGTACCGGATGAACCGACTATCTATATCGCTATAACAAGTAAAGCGGATGCTGAACACGCACCAGCTGATGGCGAGAATTGGTTCGTATTGTTGAACATGCCATATCTCACATTTGGACAGATATGGGAGAAGGAGACGGTTCGGATGCGGTCGGTTGTTTTGGACACGTTAAAACAACTCGGTTTTGACATCGCCGATCAAATTGAAGTGGAGCAGATCTACACACCGGAAGATTTTTCTCAACTGTATGCGAGCAATCAGGGGAGCATCTACGGCATATCGTCGAATAGCAAAACCACAGCATTCAAACGGATACCAAATCGGAGTCGGACGCTTGATGGACTCTATTTCGCTGGTGGTTCGGTGCATCCGGGTGGTGGAATTCCGTTGGTGATATTGTCTGGAAAAATGGCAGCAACGTTGATTGCAGAGGATCAGGAAAAGTTATGAAGTGTGGCTAAACTTTGTGGTGGGGTTGGGAGCTATGAAGCAGAAAATCGTCATCATCGGTTCAGGATTTGGCGGTCTCGCAGCAGCGATTCGACTGCAGGCTGAGGGTATGCAGGTCACGGTTCTGGAGAAGAACGCGAAAGTTGGTGGCCATGCCTATCAGCTGGTTCGGGACGGATACACTTTCGACATGGGCCCCTCAATTATCACGGCACCTGACCTGATTCAGCGTGTGTTTGCATGCGCGGGTATGCGGATGGAAGATTATCTTGATTTGGTGAAACTTGATCCGTTTTATCGCATCTATTTCCATGACGGTTCATCGCTTGACTATACGGATGACGGCGAAGAGATGAAACGGCAGATGGCACGGTTTAATAAGGAGGATGCTGACAACTATGACCAGTTCATGGCGCACACCCGTCAACTCTACGATGCTGTCATTACGGATGGGCTTGGATCGACTCCCTTTGACTTACCGACAATGATCGGTTTTCTGCCACGTGCCTTACGACTTCAGGCGTTGATGCCAGCATACAACTTCGTTAAAAAATATTTTGACGACCCGCGTCTCCGTTTCACTTTCTCATTTCATCCACTGTTTATAGGGGGCAATCCGTTTCGGGCTCCCTCGGTTTACCTAATGATTCCGTACCTTGAAAAAACTGGTGGTGTCTGGTTCTGCAAGGGAGGCATGTATAACCTTGTTCAGACACTGGAAAATGTGTTCATAGAACTCGGCGGTATCGTTGAAACCGAGGCAGAGGTTGAACAGATTGCCGTTGAAAAGCGAGAAGCGAAAGGGGTTATGGCAAAAGGGAGATTTTACGAAGCGGATGCTGTAATTTCCAATGCCGATCTGGTACACACATACGGAGAACTTATTAAACCGGAACATCGAAAAAAATGGTCTGACAATAAACTCAGAAGAACCCAATATTCAATGGGTGCGTTTCTACTCTACCTCGGTGTGAATAAAAAGTATCCGCAACTGAAGCATCATACGCTTATTCTTTCTAAGAGATACAAGGGACTGATAGACGACATTTTTGACAATAAAATCCTACCGGACGATTTTTCGATGTATTTACATATTCCGTCACAGACCGATCCGACAATGGCACCCGAAGGTTGTGAGAGTATGTATGTTCTAATTCCTGTGCCGAATTTGGAGAGCGGTATCAACTGGGAGAAGATAAAGAGAGCGTATACAGACAGCATATTGACTTTCTTGGAGAACGATTTTGGACTGACAGATCTAAAGCGTTCGATTGAGGTGCTCGAAACCTTTACGCCTTCAGATTTCAAAAAACTACGGAACAATCATCTCGGCAGTGCATGGGGGGTTGAGCCGAAACTAACACAAACGGCGTATTTTCGACCACATAACCGAAGTGAAGATATACAAAAACTATATTTCGTTGGGGCGAGTACGCATCCCGGAGCTGGCGTACCAGGCGTACTACTAACAGCGGAAACGACGGTAAAATTGGTCCTTAAGGATTTGGTGGAGTAACCGGTGTTTCGTTTTTAAACATCGGATGGGAGGAATATCATGAAATTGTGGAAACCAGTAGACAGAGATCGCGCTGCATTTGAGCATGCTCGCAGGATAACTGCCTATTACTCAAAAAGTTTTTATTTTTCTGCACGAATGCTGCCGAGTGAGCAACGTTGGGCAACATACGCCTTGTACGGATTCTGCCGACACTGCGATAATTTGATTGATACCCCGCGTCGACGAACTAAGACAGATCTTCTCAGGGAGATTCAATTTGTGGCAGAAGAATTACGGATTGCCTATGATACAGGTGAGTCCGAACACCCCGTTATTCGTGCCTTTATTCTTGTGGCGAAATCTTATGGAATTCCTATTGCCTATCCGCTTGATCTGCTCAAAGGTGTTGCTATGGATATCCAGCGGATGCGGTACAAAACGTTTGATGACCTGTCTCTTTTCTGCTATCGGGCTGCGGCTGTTGTTGGCTTGATGATGACGCATATTCTTGGTTATAAGGACGATCGGGCGTTTGACTACGCCAAGCAACTCGGTATTGCCATGCAGCTGACCAATATTCTGAGGGATGTTAAAG
>VXZL01000020.1 GCA_009845505.1 Candidatus Poribacteria bacterium
CTCACAAAATAACCTCTAAAAAATACAGTTTTTTAATTTTTTGTCCATGATGCACGTTTTCTCATCAAAGTTTCGTCTTTAATAATAGAGTGTGTAAATCGAACCGAACGGCCTAATTTTACAACACTCGGCGTTTGATTAAATCTCTCGGCGAAGGCATATATGATTCAATCTGTTCGTGAGGAGGAAGTTTCGTGGAAAGAGAAGACGATGTTCAGCTGATCCATAAAATCCTATCAGGCGATGACACTGCGTTTGGTATCTTGGTCGAAAAGTACCAAAAGAGTGTGCATGCCCTGGCATGGCGGAAGACCCAAGATTTTCACTATGCGGAAGATATTATGCAAGATACCTTCCTGAGGGCATATAACAAACTTTCGACCCTCAAGAATCCCACTCAATTTGCGGGATGGCTCCATGTCATCGCAAATCGGCTTTGCATTGATTGGATGCGAACCCAAAAGTCTGGAATGCAGTCCCTGGAGGACACACCTATTGAAGAAATCGAGAAATCCTCCTACACCCATCACATATCGGAACAGCGGATGACAGAGAGAACCGAGCGTTACCATGAACTTGTGAAAAGACTTTTGGAAAAACTGCCTGAGAATGAACGCGCCGTTGTAACACTCTTCTATCTTGACGAAATGTCAACGAAGGAGATCGGCAGATTCATGGGCGTGTCGGTGAACACAATTACGAGTCGACTCCAGCGAGCGCGAAAGCGTCTGCAAACAGATCCAGAATTCTTGAATCAAGAATTCTTTGGCCATTTAGAACTATCAGATAATATCAAGGAGAACATCATGAGTCAATTAGAAGAAATTCGCAGCAGGTTCAATGCATTCATGGAAAATGTGAAATCTGATCCTGCATCAAGAGCGGCCATTCTTACAGAAGCCTGCAACGAGATTGAAGCTGCGCTTAAGGGTGAAATTACGCCCGAATTGGTGCATCTTGCCGTCGATGAGATATACCCGTATATGGGCAAACTTGGCATGGAAAAACGGCTATCTCTACTCCGTAGGTATATGAATGATACGCTGGATAATACGGAGCGTTTCTGGGCACATAATGAGTTAATCGATAGCCTCGCTTTTCTTGGGAGAAATCGAGAAGCGATTGAAGAACACGCTCGGCTTTACGGCTGGACGTGCCAGCACTTGTCAGATAAATATGTACTGGAGACTGCTTCCAATCTAAGCGTGTCTAAATGTTGGGCGGCGGAAGGTCGTATTGATGACTGGATTCAACTTTATAATGAAGCCTCTGAACGTTTGGAAAGCCCTGAAGTGAGTTACTACAGTCGTGGCGAGTTCCTGCAAGTCGGAGCAGATGTCTTACGGGGCAACAACCGGTTTGATGAAGCACTCCTTGAAATAGAAAAGTTAGAACGTGCTAACAACGATCTCAGTTCGGAGCACTATTTTCAATTCTGGTTGATCGCAAAAGAAAATCGACTCCTCGTCTACGGTAGACAGGAAGATTGGGATCGTTTCGATCAAGTCTTTACGGAAGTGAATGCGTATCTGGAAGGAGAGTTGAAGAAACGGGATGCATGTCAACCTGTAAATCTTGACCATCTTTGGTGGCTTGCTCACGATGTCGGTTGTTGTCTGTTGTGGTTGAAGAAGTATGACGAGGCGAAACGGTTCCTACAGATCGCCATTGATTTGGAAGATAGCAACCATTACGGGCACTTCCAACTTGCTGTGAGTACCTGGGCTTCTGAGAAGGATCGAGAGAAGACTTTACATCATTTAAAAATCGCTCAGGACTATTATGTGGTAACTCCCTATAATCGGGATACATACTATCCGACTTTCCTTGAGACCCCTGAATTTTCAGATGTAAAGGATGATGAAGCGTTTCTGAAGGCTCTGGGAGAAAAATAAGACAACATTAATTCGGGTGATCCTTATGAACTTTCGTGATGCTATCACGGTGGGTGTAAAGCCCCTGGCGCAAAATAGACTCCGTGCAGGATTGTCCATTCTCGGCATCTTCATCGGAATTGCGGGTGTGCTGTGCATGATCGCTATCGGCGACGGTGGAAAACGTATCATCGCTCAAAATCTTGAAATGATGGGGGGTGCCAACCAGATTGCATTTTGGACACGGACTTCTATTTGGAAGGGACCGCGGCTCGTCCGGCGCACTACAGAACGATATACCCTTGAGGATGCCTCTGCAGTTGAGGCAGAATGCCCCGATGTACTGTACGTCTTGCCTAAAGTAGAAGACTTCAACACCTTTGTTAGCAACCGAAACGGGTATCAGGCGAAAGCACGTTTAGAAGGTATTACAGCAGACTACGCTCCCGGCATGGGTTGGGAAGTTCACGCCGGTAGATTCCTCTCCGACAGCGATATCGAAAACGCAAAGCAGGTCTGTGTCCTCGGCGCTAACACTGCCAGAGAGCTTTTTGGTGAGGCATCGCCCATCGGACAAGAGGTGAAACTTCGGTATCATTGGCGGCAATCGCAGATCAGGTTACGGGTTATCGGAGTGATGGCAACAAAAGGCATGAGCCTCAGCGACGCGTATTCTTTAGATGATGCGATTTCTGTGCCGTTGACAACCTATCAACAACGGGTAAAAGGCTTTCGTTATGTTGACTATCTGCTCGTCTTTTTTAGAAAAGGTGCAGAAATTGATAGTATTATTGATTCGGTTAAAAACACGCTGCGTAAAAGACACCGAGGGAAAGATGAGTTTATCGGGGTTTGGATAGCGAAACTGACGGCTCGACGACTTTTCCACATTCAAAAAGTGATGAAAATCACGTTAGGGAGCCTTGCAGGTTTCTCGCTGTTCGTCAGCGGTGTCGGCATCATGAATATCTGCCTCGTTTCTGTCGGCGAAAAGACACGGGAGATAGGTTTACGGAAATCGGTCGGTGCGAAACGGGTAGATATCTTCTATCAGTTCTTGATAGAATCAATTTGTCTCTGTCTCTGCGGTGGGGTGCTGGGCATCGCAGGCGGTTGGGTGGCGGCGCATGGGATGGCACGGCTCGCGGTGCGGATCGTGCCAGTTGTGGATGCGTGGCCCGTCGTGTTATCCTTACCGTGGATACTCACCTCTGTTATCTTCTCAATCGTCATGGGCGTAGGTTTTGGTGTCTATCCTGCAATGCGTGCGGCACGGCTTTCACCTACTGACGCACTCCGAACTGAAGATTAATATTTATAAAGGTAGACGGAGAAATCTTTTCTTGACCGCTTTTACTAAATCTGCTATCATCCCTACAATTATTAACTAAGGAGGAGTAACCAAATGAAAACCAGAGCGTTATCAATCAGCGCGCTCGTCCTATTTATTGTAGGGACGTTAGCTGTTTCAAGCTATGCGATATTAGACCCTGATACCATTGTGGGTATATGGAAATTTGATGAAGGTAAAGGAGATACGACCAAAGATAGTTCAGAAAACGGAAATGATGGCGAGCTCAAGAATAAACCCAAATGGGTAGATGGCAAATTCGGTAAGGCACTTGAATTCGACGGCTCATCTTTTGTGGATATGGGAAACGATGAATCGCTCCAATTCGATGGGAATGTGACAATCGTTTTCTGGGTTAAACCTGAAAGCGTCAGTGCCGGTCGCCAAAACTTAGTTTGCAAATCTTACGGCGGCGAAGGCTGTTTGACATTAGAACCAGACGGTCGATTGAGCTTTTATTGGGGCGATTGTGGCGCGAACTGTCAGCCGTATGTAGAGGTTAGAAGACCGGTCGCTGGGACTTTCGTAGATGACGAATGGATTCATGTCGCCGAGACGAGAAATGTTGACGACCGTGAATACAAGATGTACAAAGACGGTGAAGTTACTGCCGAGGATAAATGGGCGAAATGTGGGGCACATCCCTGTGGAGATTCCAGTCCCAGCAACCTTAATTTGCTCATCGGTTTCGGTTATGCCGGTCACTTCAGGGGCATCATTGATGATGTTGCTATCTTTAATGTAGTTCTCAGTGAGGATGAGATTACACAGATTATGGAGGATGGATTGGAAGAGGCGTTTGATGTCTCTCCTGCCGACAAACTCGCCACGACATGGGCACATATCAAGCGATAACGGGGCTGTACGTAAACGCATTGTTAAAGGCAAGAACACACCGTTCTTGCCTTTTTACTGTTTTCGTGTTTTTTTTTGCATTCTCATAATTCGCGTGTTATAATATATAGCGTTGCTTCGCGAGAAAGTCTGTTCTGACCGTATTTTCATTTTATGAGGGCAACCGTCATGTTTAAACGTCAATTAGACCCATTCAAACAGGAAAATGTGGGGATGTTTGACCTCGCTTCCATTGGTATAACACTTGCGCTCGCTATTTGCATTGGCTATTTTGGCGGTAAGTGGATCGGTGGCAAATTAGGCAACGCAGCAATTGGATCATACATCGGTTTCGGAATAGGGGTTGCTGCTGGATTCATGGAAATGTTTCGTTCGGTTGCGCGCTGGAACCGGCGACTTTACGGTCAAAAGAAACAGGATCACTCTACCTCAGAAGAGACGCAAAATTCTGAAGGATAATACTTAACAATCCCAATCCTTTAGGTAAATCGAAAGAACCCTCGCGGTCGGGCATACCGAGAGTCTAAACGCTTGTGGAGCAGAAGTAAGACCCGAAATCACGCCAAACACTTCGGTGGGTATGGCAGGCGGGCATACTGCGACGAAGCAAGAATCCCACCGCTTTAGCTGTGGGAGCGTCAAAAAGGAGTCACTTAGATGGGGCCCGTTTTGGAAGTTGGCGACCGATTTATCCGCCAAGTCTATATCTTAACAATCTGTCTCACCATAGTCGTTGGAGCAGTGTTGTTAGGATTCAAACGTCCCGCACTCCCCAGTTTTCTTATCGGCAGCATTATCAGCCTTAGCCTCTTCTGGTCAATCGAATTCGTAGTCCGACGCCTTATCCAACCTGGGAGAACAAATCGCACAAAGTATTTACTGGGTTTCATTGCGTTCGGTAAATATACAGTGTTGGGTGGCATACTCTATTTCCTATTTAAAACGGAGTGGATGAACATTTACGCGCTCGCAGGCGGCATCGCTTTGGTACAAGGTGCTATTATCATCAAGGCGATCGGTTTGGTGATGTCTATTCTTTCCAATAAGGGTTCCAAACCCTCGTAAGGCAGCGTTTACAAATCGACTTTGAACTGAAAAGTGCCAAGACCGCTATATTTAAGAAATACTAACAACAAAACATGAAAAAACTATCGTTTATCTGCTTGGTTGTGGGACTCAGTTTGGCAGGAGTCGCTGGAAGTTTCGCAGCCGACAACGGTCACCGCAGTTTGCTCTATCCGATTTCGCGGCTTTTACCGGATGAAATGATCCCTGAACCGACTCGGTGGCATCAGCCCGATTTAATTCCCAATACATACTTTGCTGTTCTCGTCTTAGTACTATTTTTTATTTTCGCCACCCGAAAGTTGAAACAGATCCCTGAAGGGAAAGGACAAACCCTGTTAGAGGTGTTTGTCGGG
>VXZL01000525.1 GCA_009845505.1 Candidatus Poribacteria bacterium
ATTGTAAAGGTGAATTGATTGAACGTGAGGACTTTTCTGAAGATTTAGCGGCGTTCAAATTCCGTGTCGATCAGCAGTTGCCATTTATACCCGGGCAATACGCTACAATCGGTTTTCAAGTTGACGAAAAGATTGTCCAACGTCCCTACTCCATCGTCTCCTCACCGCACGAGCCCTTTATGGAGGTTTTCGTGGAATTGGTGCCGGAGGGTGCGACAACGCCTCTCTTTTGGGAACTGAAATTGGGAGACAGTGTGTTTATCCGAGACCGTCTCGTCGGTAGGTTTGTCTTGGACACGGAGAGTGGTATGACGCGTCATGTTATGGCGGGAACTGTCACGGGTGCTGCGCCGTATATTAGCATTGCAAGAACACAGAAAATCGAGCAGGAACAGGGCAAAGCAAGTCCACATCAAATCTTAGCGATTGTCGGTGCGAGCCGTTCGTGGGAACTTGGCTATTACATGGATGAACTCAATGAACTCGCTGCGCAAGAGGAGTGGTTCACCTTTGTTCCGACGGTGAGTCGTCCGTGGGAGGACCCTGACTGGCAAGGCGAGAGCGGACGTGCCGAAGATGTGGTTCGGAAATACGGCGATCAACTCGGCTATGACCACACAAACGCCGTCGTCTATGCGTGCGGACATCCGCAGATGATTGAGAATGCAAAAGCGATCTGGGCGCGTGCGCGTTTCCCTGAAGAACGAATTAAAGAGGAAAAATTCTTTGTGATGAAGGAAGAGTAGTCGGATAGAAATCGACGCTCATAAAAGACTTAACTTAAACAGCGGTATTACGCGGAGGGTTCTGCGTGATGCCGCTGTTTTGTGTAATTGGTATCATTCCACCGTTTGAAGTAATGCCTTGAGATAATTGGACGGGACAGCGAAGTGGAGATTCTGAGCGTAGTCGGCTTGATACCCTGAAGTAGCAATACCTATCACTTCGCCTTTACTATTTAGCACAGCACCTCCACTGTTTCCCGGGGAAATGGGTGCTGTTATTTGAATCCATTTATTGTCTCCCTCGCCTCTAATACTACTGACGATACCGTCTGAAACTGTCCCTTCCCAGCCTCGGGGATTCCCGACAGCATAAATATCTTCGCCAATTTGAACGGAATCGCTATCGGCAAGCGATAGTACAGGCGTGTTAAGAGATGATACCCGTAGTAAAGCCAAGTCATGTGTCGGGTCTGTTGCTGCAATATCTTCAACCCAATACGTTGTCTCGTCACCAACCGATTTAAAGTACATTTTGCTTGCCTGTTTAATAACATGATAGTTAGTCGCAATATGTCCAGGGTGAACAAAAAAACCGCTACCATATCCAACAGACTTCCCGTTAGCATCCAGTGTGTTGAGAGCAACTGTAGATGCTAAGGCTTTTTTAGCGATTTCTTGGGCAGTCTGTTCCATAGTATTGCGTTCTTGCGGAATGGTAGCTGATACAGATGTACTGCCCTCTGATGGAGGAATGTTGGATTCATCTGCATTGCGAAGTACTTCATTCACATTCCAAAGTAAAATGGTCCCGTCTTCGCTACCACTAATAAGCGTGTTACTATCCGAAGAAAAAATGAGGGCGGTCATCTTTTGCGTGTGATGTGTAAATATACGAATTTTACGAACCTTATCTTCTCTAAAATCGAATAACCAGATTTGCCCTACTTTATCCCCGATTGCAAGAAAGTCAGCAGTCGGAGAAAAGGCCAAGGCGGTAATTGCCGTGAATGCTCCTCTGCCACTCCACATCTCTTGACCCGTAGAATTCCAACGCCGAATCATTCCATTCTCTTCGCCGCTGAAAAGGTGGTTGCCATCAAAGACGAACGTTAACGCAGTAATAGTGCTCTGAGCACCTCTGAGTATTTGTAGTTCTGTTCTGTTTTGAACATCCAAGAGGTAAATTCTGCCATCTGCACCACCGCTGGCAAGTATAGTTTCCGCAGGAGAAAGTGCCAGCGCGGTAATACCCAGTGTATTTCCTGTCAGTGTTGTTTGCAGGCTATCTTCACCTGGGAGCGAGAGGTCTGATATGAAAATGGCCCCATTTTCACTGCCAGCACTGACAAGCGTTTTGCCATTTTTTGAAAAAGCGACTGCCTCTGTTAATCCGCTGTGGTCTTGAAGTTTGGAAAGCTGTCTACCTGTGCTTGCGTCCCACAATCGGAGTTTATTATCTAATCCAGTACCGCAGGCGAGGATGCGGTTATCTTCTGTATGTGTCAATGCTTTGACTCCGCCAGTATGTCCTTTAAGTTCTAACCGTTTTTGAAAAAGACGCATATTCCATAGTCGGACTGTTCCATCTAAACTGCCACTTGCGAGGGTAGTACCATCTGGTGATAATGTGACTGTTGGTACTATATCATTGTGTCCAGTAAGTGTGGATGTAAGCTCACGAGTATTGGTGTCCCATACTCGAATTTCACTATCTGCCCCACTGGTAGCAAAATTACGTCCATCTTGTGAGAAATTCACTGCGTAGATAGGCATATTATGTTGCGTTGGTTCGTCGAGTCTACCACCCGGTGCTACAAGATTCCATAATTGAACTGTACCATCGAGACTTGCACTGATAAGGATTTGACCGTTTGGTGAGAAATCTATCTCCCAAACTGAATCTGTATGTCCGTGAAACTCGTAGATACGATCTCCGGTTCCAGCATCCCACACCTGAATTGTGCCGTCCTCACTTCCACCGGCTATCATTTGACTATCTTGTGAGAAATCTATAGTATTAATGGCACTATTATATGGCAAAATTGCCATAAGTGCTTCGGTATTAACATTCCAGACGCGAATTGTATTGTCAGCACTTCCACTAGCGAGCATGCTACCATCTGGCGAAAACGCGACAGCATGAATCTCACCGTTGTGTCCTGTGAAAGTAGACAAAGGTCTATGGTTCCCGGTGTTGGTATCCCATAATCTAACTGTTTGATCCCAATGTGCTGCTGCAAGCATGAGACCGCCTGGGGAATATGATACAGCGTTGGCACCCCCCATAATTCCAGAAAACAACACCTGCTCTTTTCCAGTCCGAACGTCGTAGATCCAGACACCGATGGTGGTTGCGACCGCTAATTGATCACTGTAGGGAGAAAATTTTATGTCTTTTACCCAACCTTTGCCAAAACGGGCTGTCGCGTACTGCGGTAAATGCCATTGGGCGGAATCCTGTGCAAAAGTATTGGGTAGAAATAGACTTGTGGTTAGTAGGCATACTATAAGTGATTGGTAAACTTTTTTCATAGAGTCAAGTTCCTTTTATCGTGTGATTAACCGATTTTTTCCGGACAGATTAGGCTATGAAACGAGATTATTGATGGCATGCCGTAGCCATTGAGAAAATCTCTTGGTCCATCTGGGTAAATCCTCAGCAATTCCAGAGGTGTTTTCCGGCTCCTGAGTTTGTAACTCTTCCCAACGTTTTTGCGCGAGCACTGAGATTTCCTCAAACGTGCCTTTTTCTTTCAGATACTCCTCAAACTTGCTTCCATGATACTTATTCATTATGACAGACTCCCATTTTTTATTAAGTCTCTTCGTTTTCGAGCCAAGCGTAAATCCTTTCGGGGTGTCCTTCTCGACTTCTTGATAAAACCGTGTAGGAGAATCATCCTTCGGCCTTCGAGAGTAAACAAAACCCGTGCGATACGTCTTCCTTCACTGATACGACTACGAATTTCCCATAATTGCTTTTCACTCAGCATCTTCTTAACAAGACTCGTGCGAAGCACCTGGGGCCAATGTTCTGCTACTATTCTGATATCAGTATCAATTATGTTGGCATCTTCCTGACCAAGGTCGCTGAGCCATGCTCGTACAGGTTCATTTCCGCTGGGAGTGCGAAAAAAGACGGCATCAAGCATGGGGTCTCCGTTCAAAATAAGGAAAGTGGACAGATATTTTCAAGTCTCAGAATTATAACACGATTTGAGAGATTAAGTCAAGGAATCGACAGGTGTGCGGTTGTGTAGGTATGAATCTCTCTGATCCTTGTGATCAAAGTTAATCGGCTATGAACTCTATAAGCCTGCGTGGTGGTTCGTAATTTGGATCAATTCTGAGAGCAGCTTCAGCAGCTTCCCTTGCTTCTTTAAAATGTCCACGTTTTAAGTAAGCAAGAGCAAGGTTAAAATACGCTTCTTCAAACTGTTCATCAATGTCAATCGCCTTTCTAAGTACTTCTATTGCCTTGGTATATTTTTCTTGTTCAATATAAACTGCCCCGAGATAACAGTAAGCCTCTTTAAACTCCGAATCAAGAGCAATGGTTTTCTTAAATTCTTCAATCGCTTTCTCGTATTGTTCTTCGCCAAAAAGCACCCATCCACTTCTATAGTACCTTTCTTTGATTTTTAACTTAAGCTCATCAGCAGGTGTGTAATTTGGGTTACGGCTTAACGCTTGTTTCACTTTCTTAACGGCAGCTTCAAGATCGCCTTTATTGAGATACTCGTGGCCTTGATTAACGAACCGCTCGTAATCAGGTTTAGGTTCTGGATCATCTGTATCATCAGGTTCTGGATCAGGGGATAACTCTTGAGCAGCCCTATTACTCAATTCTTGCATGCGACTGAGCCATTCGCGAACTGTAGGATCATGATTGTCTTCATATTTTGCGTTGGCTTTCTCAACGACATGGATAACTGATTGGTATTTGGATAGATCCCCAGATAACTCTTCTGCCCAGTCGCTATATGCCAGAGTTAGATAGTAGTAGGCGTTGATGTCATACCGGCTATTTTCATAACCAGTGGTAATTTTTTTGAAGACCTCAACCGGTTTGGAAAATAATGTTGAATCCATCTGAGCGGCTTCGTAATAGCATCTACCACACCAATAAAGTCCGTAGACCCTATCATCAACGGATAAATTCCTATTAAGAAGCTTCTCATAAACTTCAGCTGCCTTTAACCATTGTCTTTCCAATCGAAGTAGTCTTGCTTTGACAAAAAGTTCGCCAATAGGTTCCTTTGGTCTTCTCCTGTTTCTGTCAGGATTAGGAACCAGGTAGGTACGATGGTATGCCCTATATAATTTTTCTTTTCGATCTCCATCAGTAATACTATACATAGCTTCTTCATAGTATTTTCGAGCAGTTGCATAGTCCTTCGCTTCAAGATGGATTTCTGCTTTTCCGACGTAGGCATCCGTAACATATTCGCTTTTAGGGTATTGTTTGGTGATCTGTGTATAGCGTTCATAGGCATCGTGGATTTTGCCTTGTTCTTGTAAGTCGGATGCTTTTTTCAGCAATTGTTTTGCTCTATCGTCAGGTTCTGGACTTTCTGATTCACGTTGCCGATCCTCATCGTTTCTTTCATTGCGTTCTGCTTCCCCCGTCAATTCAGAAATACGTCGTTCTGCTTCCCCCGTCAATTCAGAATGTGGGAACCTTTCAACCAATTCTTGGAATTTCGCCAGAGCTGCATCGTAGTTCTCCTGTTGATAGTTAATTTCCGCAACCCTATAAAG
>VXZL01000100.1 GCA_009845505.1 Candidatus Poribacteria bacterium
ACGTTGTTAATATCGGGTATCTTTGAGCAGCCGATACCTTGATCCACCCACCGGACAACATATCCCAAGATACCCTGGGCGTTGTTATCCAACTCACGCTGGATCTCGTCAGTTCGCAGGACGCGTTCCTCTAATAGCGGTGGCGTCAACAGATCCTCCATACTCGCACGCTGCCTTGCGGCTAACTGCTTTATCCAGTTTCCAACGTCAACCCGATGGTAGTGCATCGCATGCAGCGTTGCGGCTGTCGGGGAAGGGACCCATGCAGTTGTTGCCCCAGCTAATGGGTGATTCACCTTTGTCTCAACCATCTCAGCCATTTGGTCGGGTTTCGGCCACATCCCTTTCCCAATCTGCGCGGTGCCGAGGAGTGCCGTCTCAATGCCCATATCAACGTTCCAATCCTCATAAGCGAGCATCCACGGTGCGTCGCGAATCTCCATTTTGGGGATCATCGCTCCAGCTTCCATGCTCGTATGGATTTCGTCGCCGGTTCTATCCAAGAACCCAGTATTAATAAAGACGAGTCGTTCCTGTGCCACGCGAATCGACTCTTTGAGATTGACAGTCGTCCGCCGTTCCTCATCCATAATCCCGATTTTAATGGTATTCGTTGGAAGTCCGAGTGCCGACTCTATCCACTCAAACATCCGAATCGTCATATCCACTTCTTCAGGTCCGTGGAACTTCGGCTTGACGATGTAGATACTCCCTGTTTTGCTGTTTGTGTGGAGCCCCTTCCCTTGGACATCATGCATGGCGGCGAAGGAGGTTACCATCGCATCAAGGATACCTTCTGGAACCTCTTCATCGTCGGCTGTTGTAACGGCATCGGTGTACATGTGGAGTCCAACGTTCCGAATCAGGAGGAGACTCCTACCGGGCAATGTCAATTCGCTTCCATCCGGGGCGGTAAAGGTTTTGTCAGGTGCAAGGCGACGGATCAGCATTTCGCCATTTTTCTCAAACGTCGTCTCCAGCGTCCCTTTCATGATCCCGTTCCAGTTGCTATAGACGCGCACCTTATCCGCTGCATCTACAGCAGCGACAGAATCCTCGCAATCTTGGATCGTCGTGATTGCCGACTCAAGGATAACATCGTAGACACCAGCAGGATGTTCTTTTCCAACAGGATGCGCTCGGTCTATTCGGACCTCAATGTGGAGTCCGTGGTTTCGTAGGAGAATCGCAGTGAGTTTGCCGTTGTCTTCGGTGAAACCTACAAATTTAGTTGGATCCGCCAAACCGACTTCACTGCCATCACGAAGCACTGCGCGTAACTGTTGCCCATCTTGAACGGCTTCAAGGGAAAATTGGGTAACGTCAGAGAAACTGCCTGTTTCCAGTCCGGTCATTTCATCCAAAAACTGTTCGGTGTAGGCGATAACTTTCGCACCCCGGATCGGATTATAGGTCGTTCCCATTGTCGCACCCTCTGATTCATCAATCACATCCGTTCCGTAGAGTGCATCGTAGAGGCTTCCCCAACGTGCGTTCGCTGCGTTCAGCGCGTAGCGCGCATTATCGGTTGGGACAACCAATTGTGGACCTGAGATGAGCGAAATCTCTGTGTCAACGTCCTCGGTAATCACAGTGAAGTCTCGTCCTTCCGGGAGTAGATAGCCTATATCCGTTAGGAACTTTGCATACGCCTCACCGTCAATCGGTTCACCTTTACGTGCCAGATGCCAAGCATCTATCTGTTGCTGGAGGGCATCGCGTTTATCTAAGAGTGCCCTGTTTTCCGGTGCGAACGCTGCTACGATGTCACCAAACGCCTTCCAGAAGGCATCCGGCTCTATCCCAGTTCCAGGCGCGATTTCATCTCTTACCAATGCGTACAAACCTTCATCTATTCTGAGGTTCCCGATTTCAATTCGGTTTCCCATACTCACTTCTCCATTCCAAGGGGCTGCGGGGTATTGCTTGTAGGCTTCCCCTACTGTAAAGGGCAGGTTTCTGCTAACCGATGCATCGTTGCATCGACAACAAGCATTGCCTCGGTTTTCAATTATCATAGCAATAGGTTTGTAATCTGTCAATTATTTTTTTCGTGGTTGGCAATTAGCAGTTAGCGATTGGCGGTTAGCAAGTTGTCCATAAAATCTTGCGGAATATCCAATACAACTGATATAATAAACACAGATTTAATTCATCAACCCGCAATTGAAAAACCACCTGAAAGGGAAATAGATATACATGAACATTGGAATTATAGGCTGTGGAACCATCAGCAGTGCTTATTTTGAGGGGGCACGAAAAACCGACATTTTAGAAATCAAAGCCTGCGCTGACCTCCGAATGGAGGCGGCACAGGCACAAGCCGAAAGATACAACTCCCACGCATGCAGCGTCGATGAACTCCTCGCAGACCCAGAGATTGAACTGGTCGTCAATCTCACTATTCCGAGAGCACACGTCGAAGTCGGTTTGCAAGTCTTGGAAGCCGGAAAACACGTCTATAGCGAGAAACCGCTCGGTGTGGATGTTGAAAGTGGGAAACAGCTGATTGACACCGCAGCAGAAAAAGGGTTGCAAGTGGGATCAGCACCCGACACCTTCTTCGGGGCAGGGATCCAGACCTCGCGGCAAACGTTAGATGCTGGGAAAATTGGTAGACCGATTGCTGGTACCGCATTTATGTGTGGACATGGACACGAGAGTTGGCATCCGAACCCGGCTTTCTATTACGACATCGGTGGCGGTCCAATGCTGGACATGGGACCCTACTACGTCACCGCGCTCGTTAATATCCTCGGTCCCGTCAAGCGCGTCGCAGCGATTACGACGAAAGCGTTTGAAGAGCGCGTCGCAACGAGTCAAGCCGTGCGTGGCTTACGTATTCCTGTCAAAATCACGACCCACCTCACCGGCACACTTGAATTCCAGAACGGTGCGATTATCACAATGATTATGAGTTTCGATATGTGGCGGCACAGTCTTCCGTGCATCGAAATCTACGGCGAAACCGGCTCAATGACGGTCCCAGATCCAAACGGTTTCGGCGGTCCCGTTAATGTCTGTCCCGCAGGCGGCGATTGGGAAGCAGAGGAAATCCAGTTTCCGAACAACGCCCGGATGATTGGCGTGATTGATATGGTGTCGGCAATCCAATCGGGACGGATGCATCGCGCAAACGGTGCGTTGGCGTATCATGTGTTGGAGGTGATGCTCGCTTTCGATAAATCTTCTGAAACCGGTGAGCACGTTGAGATAAGAAGTACAGCGGAACGTCCTGATCCAATGCCCGTCGGTTTGCAGGAGTGGGAAGTAGATTAAACCAGACATCAAATTTACACTTGGATGCCCGAACTTGTTCGGGAGTGTTTCGATGGCCTGCACCCCCAACAAGAATGTAATACAAGGAATGGATTTAGTCTATTCCCAGACTAAATCCGGGCATCCGAAAAAACACCGATTTAAATCTTTAGACTTCATACAACCACGCCATTCTCCCTACAAATTAATCGTAATATAGGTCTCCACACGGAACAGAATCGCCACTGTCCCCCAGAAGGTCGTCACGACAAACTCACCCAACACGAGACCGAGGAAAAACGGGGCTGCTTTCCGAAAACCGCCGATGCCGCCATGCTTCGTGATAATCCATTTCAAGATGAAACTCACAAGCAGGGAAAACCAGAAGAAATTCATTGTGAAGGTGCTCGTGACGGCATAACCGGCTTGATGGAACGGCATCCACATCCATCGCGCCCGTAGAAATGCCAAGAGAATCGCAACGACTGTTCCGACACTGATTGCACTCAGCACGGCGGTATCGGGACCCGCCGGTTGAACGAGTCGTCTACCGAGCCGACTGAAGGTCTCTCTACCTGCCCACGCTGTATAAACGCCGTCTTGATACGAGACGTGTAGGTATGCCCAGATTGTTGCGACGATGCTCACCCCGATAGCGATAATCACCGCCTTCGCGAAGGTCTTGTTTTCGATGTTGGCGCGCTCTGCTATCTTCAAACCTTCAAGATGGTGGGGCATCAAGAGGCAATCGTAGGCACGATTGAAAAAGTAGAGATAGGCCAATCCTGTCAGATTGCTTGCCCCCAGCTGCTTCGCACCGAACACAGAATACATCATCCTGTCGGGACCGGCATAGTGCTGATCGTGGACGGGTGAACCGAGTTCCGCGCGCATCCGCGTAATTCCCGTCGCCAACCCAAAGAAAAGTCCAAAGAAGGTTGCAATCACCCATAACGACATTCCCATCTTATAGCAGAACCCAATCAGGAAAGCGATACTCACCACCATCCATATCACTGCCGCCCGATAAGAGATCGGTTCATCTCGATCCCTCAGTGCGTTGTTCATACCGAGAAGTCTACGGAGTACCTGCCCTAAGTATCGTCGCGCGCTCCAGATAGCAATCACACCGATACCGAGATATGCCCCGAAAGACTGTTCCTCTGCATAAGGAAACGGTGCCGTTAAACCGACTGCACTGCCTAACACACGAAGTGCTTGCCAATAGAGGTAAAAGAACCAACAGGAGAACGATAACTCCAACGGCATGAAAAAGGCGAGTCCAACGGCGAACGGGTAAATGCCGACGGGAAACCACGTAATCGCATTCCACGGACGGACAGTAAAGAAGTCTGCGATGTCGTAGGCGCGGATACCACTCAGCCGAGGGACCTGCGGAAATAGGTAGTTAACCCCGTTGAGCAGATCGATGGCAGCAGCGACACCAAACCCGATCCACATCGCTTTGCTGCGAAAGAATCCGCTTCCCGGATTCGCCATCGCAAGCGGCAATTGGATCAATGGGTAACTCAACTTCTCATTCTCCGTCCACTGTCTTCGGAAAATAAAGTTGATGCTCAGCATCACGGAAAAGAGCGCAGCGAGGAAGAGTCCCCACCACAACAGCGGCGTTATCCACGCCTCAATGTGCGGGTAGAACGTCGAGCCGCCATCGAAAAAGTTTGCGAGTCCACGCTTATCGCTAACGGATGTCCATGACGGAACATAGTGCCAAAAGAGGGATTGCCAATCGTTTTCGGGGGTTGCGTAGGCGAAGGCGTAACTGATAATCGGGAGGAGTATCTGGACGCACATGTGCCCACCGATAGCAGTCGAGAGGCACAACATGACATAGATTGTTAGGAGTTCACCTGCGGAAAGCGAGAGCTGCGGTGCGTATTTTTTCGTGAAGCGGTTGATGAGTGTCAGCGCGAAGAGGAGTGTGATGGTGTTATAGAGCAGCGAGATCATCGACATGTGCGCGATGTCCCAGCGTAGCCCCATCATCTGCCACATCGCATTCGCGGGAATCAGCACGAGCCCGATGCAAACGGCTTTCAAACTGAGAGGAGAGAATTGACGCTTCACGTAATGCGGAGGCCCCTCGATTTCAGATTTCAACAAACATCACAGTATAGTACTTTTATGGTAAACCTTAGAATTAATTGGACACTCTACACCGGCGAGGTTAGAAACCTTGAAGAAACACCCCAGCAA
>VXZL01000027.1 GCA_009845505.1 Candidatus Poribacteria bacterium
GCCCGGTCCCGTCAACCACGAATGCATACCGATGCAATGGCAATCCTCACCGTGCGCTGCTTCGGCGACTTCAAAAACGGGGGATCTGTCAAGGAATTGGAGATACAAGGGGTCGCGATTAAAGGCGTTGCTAATGAGTTTGTGGAGGAATGCGTCACCATTTTCAAGTGTTTCGTCCCTGTCATGAGACGCTGGGATTGCTGGCAATTGATCCATAGTCGCACGCAATTCAGCAATCTCATTGGTATCAAGCACGTTGGGGAAATAGACATACCCATCCCTTTCCAGTGCCTCAACTTGGCTTTCTAAATCGTTATAGGCAACGAGTGAGAGTTCCTTCGCCATTTTCAGTACTCCTTTCGGACGGTAGCAATGGGTCAACGCTTATTGCTATGGTATGTTAACCTCAGCGAAGTTGTCAATAAAAAAATATGTTGGTACTGGATTTCTTCTCAGGTCCACCACAAATCGATTGTCCTATAGCTCAGCTATACTGTCTTAAGTTTGCGCCATAGGGTTGTCCGACTAATCCCCAAGCGTTGTGCAGCGAGTTGTGGTTTCCCATCAGACTCCTCCAAAACCCGTTGGACTAACTCACGTTCCAATGCAGCAAGCGGGTTGCTTTCCCGGAGTGCCTGCGTAACAATATCGTCCCTCGACGCAATAAGGTCAAGCGGTAGATGTTGCTTTTCAATGCTGCCACCCTGACACTTAACGAAGGCATGCTCTATGATATTTTCCAACTCCCGCACGTTGCCAGGGTAGGCATAATCCATTAAGATTTCAAGGACCTCGGGTGAGGCGCGATGAATAGGTTTCTGTGTCTGTTGACTGAATTTTTCGATGAAGTGTTCAATGAGAAGTGGAAGGTCGTCTCGCCTTTCACGGAGTGGCGGCGGGGTAATCGGGACGACGTTGAGTCTATAGTATAAATCCTCGCGGAACCGTCCAGCCTCAATTTCTGTTTTCAGGATTCGATTTGTCGCTGCAAGGACGCGGACATCTACTTTTTTTGTCTCCGTTGAACCGACCATCTCATATTCGCCCTCTTGTAAAACACGGAGCAACTTCGCTTGTGTTCCGAGACTTAATTCGCCAATTTCATCAAGGAAAAGCGTGCCGCCGTCCGCAGCTGCGAACCGTCCTTCGCGGGTCGCAATGGCATCCGTAAACGCACCTTTGACATGTCCAAAGAGTTCGCTCTCTAACAAATTATCAACCAAGCCAGCACAATTGACGCGGATGAAGGGTTGTTTTGCCCGCTCGCTATTGTCGTGGATTGCGTGGGCAATCGGTTCTTTGCCGGTGCCGCTTTCGCCTTGAATCAGTACCGTCGTTTTCATAGGGGCGACGAGTTGAATTAACTCGAAAATCTCCCGCATTTTCCGATTTTTTCCGATGAGATTCCCAAACGAATGGCGTTCCTTGAGTTGGGCATTGAGTGCCTTTACCTCTGAGAGGTCCCGGGCGAACCCTTGGATGAATCCCCGATCGTCATGCACAATCCGGATTGCGCGAATTTCCACTGGCAAGCGATTCTTGTTTTTACGGAACAGTTCGGTTTGGAAGGTAATCGGATTCTGTTGATCGAGGCTTTTGAGGGTTTCGCGGGTGTTTTGAAATTCATCGGGATGCATTAGGTCACGCAGCGACAGATTGACGAGTTCTTGGTGTGTGTAACCGAGCCAGGCACAGAAATTTTCGTTTACGGTAACAAACGCTTCTGTGAGTGATGGAACTATGAAGATTGCGTCATTGGACATCTCAAAAAGTGTGCGATACCGTTTATTGCTTTCGGCGAGTTTGTCTGTCCAACTCCCTTTTTCAATCAGAATCGAGAGTTGTCCGGCAATAGGTTTGAGCCGCCCAATATGTGCCTCGGAGAATGCTCGGGGTTTTTCACTGGTGAAAAAGACGACCCCAATGGGTTTACCCTGCACCTTGAGCGGAAGGGTCAGGTTTGAGCGCATCCCCTCTTGGACCATTAATCGTGTCCAGTGCGCCGGTCTCCTTGCAAGAATTTCCCTAAAATCGTCAATAATTCGTGCTTCACCTGAATTGAGGATAGGTTCAAGGCTTGACCCCTCGATTTTTGCTGAAAACCCGTTGTCCAGCAAAATTTTTTTGTTCGATTTCGTTTTGCACTGCACTAAATCGCCGGAGGATTCGTCAATGAGTGCGATGCCTAACCGGTTATGTGGCACTATATTCTGAAGTCCAGCGTAGATGTTCTCAAATACTTCATCGAGTGTCTTTCCGATCTGAATCTGCTCAAGGATTCCATAGACCTGATCGGTATTAATCCACTTCACTATTTCCCCCCCACGCGTGCACAAGATTTGTTCCCTATAGGTTACAGATTATCACATAGTGCAGCGGATGTCAAGAATTTTGTTTCATAAATGAAATTTGTTTCATTTGTGAAACAACTTTTATTTACGAGGCTTCTCAGCAATTAATTCAGGTTTTGTTTCAGATTTGAAACATATCGGCAAAATCTGAAATTTCATTTTAGCCCGTAAAACGCTGATATATCTCAATTGGACAGGTGCTGAACATTTGGCACGAAATTTGCAATACTATGCTTTAATACGATAAGAGAACGGTAACTATCCTAACAGGAGGAAATTACGATGGTAAATAGAAAGAGGATTCAGAAAGCGCAGGACAGGATGAAGCAGCAAGGGATTGATGCCTATCTTATTCTGACGCACGATGATTATATCTACTTTTTCGGAGAGGATCGGTATCAACCGCGCGCTATTATCCCCGCACACGGGGTGCCAATTGTTGTCACTTTTGCTGGAGAAGAGGAAGAGGTTAAAGAATCATTGGGTGTCGAAGATGTCCGGATTTTCGGCTCTGTCGGTCAACAGATTAAGGACGTTGTTCAGGTGATGCGTGGTATGATAGGAGATAAGGAGAAACTCAAAATTGGTGTCCAGATGTGGTTCGGCACCCCTGCCTTCCTATTGAACATGTTCCAAAGAGCGAATCCGATTGTTGATGTCATGGATATCGCCCCGGTTATGGATGCCCTCCGTATGGTGAAAGATAACACCGAGATAGCACTCATGCAGCGTGCTGCAGAAATTGCTGGCATCGGCATGGAGACGGCAGTCAAAACGCTTAGACCGGGTATAACGGAAAATGAGGTCGCAGCGGAAGTTGAGTACGCTATGCGGAAAGCCGGTGGACATGGTGTTGCAACGCCTGTGTTTGTGAATTCGGGAGTCCGTTCGGGATGGCTACACGGCACTGCTTCTGACAAAGTTATTGAGGCGGGGGACCTGGTCGTTCTGGATTTGGTGCCGCGTTATAAAGGGTATTGTGCAAACCTCTGCCGGACATTTGCGATTGGGACACCAACAGCGAAACAGATGGATATGTTCGAGACTTATAAAAGTGCCCAAGCCGCAGGGATCGCAGCGTTGAGACCAGGGAGGAAGATGCGAGATATTGACGCAGCGGCAAAGAAAGTTTACACTGAAAACGGCTATGGTGAATTCTACGTCGCGGGGATCAGTCATAGCATCGGACTTAGTTTTGAGGAGACCCCGGCACCAACAATCCATCCCGGTGATTCTGGTATCCAGATTTCTGACGGAATGACGGTGACCGTCGGACATTCCGTACTTTCTGTTCAGGGAACGGGAGGCGTTCGGTTGGAGGATACTTGCCATATTTCGGGGAGCATCGCGAAGCCGTTGACAGCTTTCCCTGCCGAATTAAAATTGCCACAACCACTATAACTCTCAATTTTTCAGGAGGATTAAGAAATGAGCCGTTATCTTGAACATGCGAACATGAGCGTGAACGACCTTGAAAAAGCGATCGATTTTCTAACAACCGCCTTTCCAGATTTTCGAGTCAGGGGCGGTGGTGATAATGCAAACGGGACGAAATGGTGTCATCTTGGGACTGACGATTTTTACATTGCATTGTCAGACCGCAAGCATCCGTTCACAGGAGACCGGAAAGGGACTTATGTGAACCATCTCGGTTTTGCTGTTGATGACGCTGAAGGTATCAGGGAACGTATGCTGGCTGCTGGATATAAGGAAGGTTTTAAAGTTGAACCCCATCCCTATCGAAAACGTATCTATTTCATTGATGCGGATGGTTTTGAATGGGAGTTCGTTGAATACTTCACGGAGGATCCAGCGAAACGGAACGATTATTCACAATAAAAATAACTTTCGTTCGGGACGCAATACTTATTAAAACTTGTAGGGTTAAGGCGTGGTGCTTGCCCTACAAGTTTTTTGCAGCACGGCAGCACCGAACACGGCAAAGCCGAAGAAAGTAAAGGGCATCTGCCAGAGAAGAAAACTCATGTGTATGTGGATATATGAGTGCGCCTTGAAGATGACATACCACGATAAAGGTGCCAGAATCGAAAACCACGTCGTCCAGATTAAAGCGATGAAATGTTGTTGCCGCTCTTCAGTGCTACGCCGAAACAGCAGCGCAGACATCGCTATAAACAGAACTATCAGGTAGACATAGCGGATTTTGAATAGGAAATTAGAGACAAAGGAATTAGTAACAGATAGATAGTTGTTGAGATCAAAGAAGATACCGTTCATGTAGGTAATGACCACGCCTATTGTACCGGCTTCCAAACTGGCAGCATATACAGCCGGATAGTCTCCCGTCTCTCCATACGTGCGCTTCCCAAAAGACCAGATCACATGCGCCACGCCATCCATGAACCCATCCTTGACAGCACCTATTTGGACACATAACATGATGAGACTGACAAAAATTGCGACCCCTGATCCCAGTCCGACTGCAAGGAC
This sequence comes from Candidatus Poribacteria bacterium, assembly GCA_009845505.1. Lineage (GTDB taxonomy): Bacteria > Poribacteria > WGA-4E > WGA-4E > WGA-3G > WGA-3G. The sequence continues at coordinate 4,803 of VXZL01000027.1, forward strand.
CGATTTCACACACTGGTGTTTGCTCCACTTGTCGAGGATAACATAATAGACACACGGTGTTACCATCATTACCAAAGTGGTTGTAATGTACTCGTAGCCGTTGATAAAACACTTAATAGAAACGGCACCAAAGATTAGGATACCAAGTCTGATCAACTGACGATTCTCTGGACCTCTGTAGCGTTTAAGGAAGTACAGGATAGCAATCATAGGCAGATAGAACGCCCAGAGACTCCACCAGAGATTCTTCCCAAAGACTGTCAACCATTGCGAGAGCACCGCCGAACCTACGACGAAGATCGCGACCCAGCCGCCAAACGCCTCATAAAACCAGTTTACAATTAAGGTCAATGCGATTGCCGAGAGTAGAGCCGTCAATACATAGAACAACCAGAGTTTGATTTGGGGTGAGAGGGGGATGAGTCCATCAAGTAGACTGAAAATTATGCCTTGTCCACCGGGTTGGGACATGTACGGCGAGAATTTATCAAAGGATCCGCTGTTAAGATAGGCTGCATATTGATTGTCAATCTGATTTTCAGATATCCAGTCCTGCTGAATATTCGTCGTAATTCCTGCCCCCGTCAGTCCGCCTGCCGAGAAGAGGCCGTCTTGGCGGGATTTGACCATTCTTCCGACAATAAGGCTTTCGGTGTCCCGT
>VXZL01000408.1 GCA_009845505.1 Candidatus Poribacteria bacterium
ATCGCCAATTAACCAGATGCGAAAGGACGAACTTGGTTTGAAGACCGTATTTCGTCAATCCGCATTTTTAAAGGACCAGACTTCCCACCAGACGGCGCAGATGTCGTCTTTTACGAACACCCTGAATTTGAAGGGCAAAGCCTAATGATTCGTATGGAACCCTCAGAGTATAAAAAAGAACTCCCAAACCTACATTTACTCCCTCAGAATTTCGGAGACTCTATCTCTGCCATTAAGATTGAAGGGTGGGCATCCTCTGGCGAATTCACGGAGATGGTGTTTGAAGACGAGTTCATTGGCAACCGTATGCGTCCAGAATGGCGATGGGAAGATCCAAAAGGCGGCGGCGCATGGGCAGAACGCCAAGGTTACCTCGAAATGCGAACGGATCCCGGGCAAGACCTCTGGCACGGTCCAGATGGCAATAGCGGTGATATGAGTGCCCCACGGCTCCTTATGGAAGTGCCTGGAGACTTCGCCGTTGAAACCCGCATGCGAATCACGCCGCAGCTCAGAGAACATGGGGGGATACTGATATGGAAAAATCCAAACAGGTTCCTCCGTTTAGAAAAGACCTCGGGGCCCCATGCTTTCAGAGGCGATGTCCGATTTGAACGCCACGTTAACCGCGTTCTCCATCTCCGTGGAAGGAGTAGGGGACTCAGGAACGTCCGAGAGCTCTTCTTACGGATGGAGCGGAGAGGTAACCAATTTTCCGCTTTCGCCAGTGAGGACGGCATTCAGTGGAAAAGTTGCGGCCAAACAAACGTCGGCATGGGCAGGTCGGTGCATGTCGGACTCCATGCACTCTGTCCGGGGAACATCCCGCGGACCCTAACCCGTTTCGACTTTTTCCGAGTCTTCAAACGGAGACACGAGGTCGCCGAATACCGACCCGTTGTCTCTGAGCAGTACGGTCAAATCTCTGACGAAGAACGTGAACGTCGAAGAGACGACCGACGGGAACGCGCCATGCGCGACCTATAACCAACAACCGATACAAGGAGGACATCATGTTTGGAAAAGATAGCACCCGTTACCAACAGAGATATTTTGTAAACGTCCTGCGATTTTTCACAATAACCTGCCTCCTGCTAACCTGCTTCGTGTGGAATGTACAACCTGTTGACGCGATTATCGGGGCAGTCGAGGACGGTTTAGTCGCTTATTGGACTTTTGACAAGGACACCGTAAAGATAAAAACAGAAGCAGTAGATCTCTTATCAGGATTAGCTGCCGCTGTCCACGGGGACCCCGAACTCGCACCCGCTTCGGATTGCAAAGTCGGCGAGTGTATCCTTTTCGATGGGAGTGTCGACCGATTCCTCGTAGAAGATTCAACACCACCCACAATTGATCGCGATTGGGAAGAAATTAGCCTTGAGTGCTGGGTCTATATCAACGCCTTAGATGATAGTTGGAACCGAATTATCTCACTCGACGACATGCCTTCCAATACCGCAGTGGCAAGCCTCTATTATGATGACGATGACAACCAGCACGGCTTTTTCATTCGGGCAGGTGGTCAGTCAACACAAGCCGCAAAAGACAACGTGTTGGAAGACATTCCGCTTGAGGAATGGTTGCACCTCACTGGCACCTACGACGGTTCAACCGTTCACTACTACGTAAATGGGAAATTAGAGAAAAAGTACGCCATGAAGGGTGGGAAACTTCCCAAAGGTGGACTGCTTCTCGGTATCGGCGACCGCTCTGATGGCTGCGATTGCGATACGATTCAGGGATACATCGATGAATTCCGTATCTACGACCGAGTCCTGACTTCAGCAGAGGTCGAAAACAACATGAAAGCGACCGGACTCGATGTGAGTCCTTCTGCAGACCATCTCAGCGTCACATGGGGACATATAAAGGCGAGACGGAGATAGTCGGAGGGATTGGAAGGTCTTAGATTGGAAGATTGGAAGCCGAAGTCATCTATACTTCCAACCTTCCACACTTCCATCCAAACACTAACGAACCGCAAGGAAAATTAAAATCATGGAAACAATTGGAGTTGGTGTTATCGGTTGCGGCGGTATGGGCAGAAGCCTCGCTACCAGCGCACACGCCGTCGAAGGGATAGAGGTTATCTGCGTCAGCGATCTGCAAGAAACCTTGGCAGAAAAACTATCTGCAGACCTCAATGCCTCCTACACGTTGGATTACCACGAACTACTTGCCAATGATCGGATTCAAGCAGTGCTGATAGCGTCGCCACCTTTTATGCACGCACAGATGGCAGTCGATGCCGCGAATGCTGGCAAACACGTCTTTTCCGAGAAACCGATGGCACCGACGCTTCCCGATTGCGACGCAATGATCGCCGCTGCGGAAGATAACAGTGTCAAACTCACGATCGGCTTGGTGTGTCGTTATCACGCGACGCATTCCAAAGTGCGTGAGATTGTCCAAAGCGGTGAACTCGGCGCGCCTGTCTGTATGATGGTACATCGGATCGGAGGACCCTGGCGTGGCGGCGGAAGCTATGTTCCGTGGCGATTAGAACGCGCAAAGTCCGGTGGAAGTCTCATGGAAATCAATGCCCATGAAATCGACTTCATGCGCTGGACCTGTGGTGATGTTAACGCCGTCTATGCCGCGGGGGGGCAGTACGTCCAGAAAGAGAGCGATTATCCCGACGTTGTACTGGCTTCCTTGAATTTTGAAAGCGGCGCGGTAGGTCTGCTCCATTCCAGTCACGTTTCCGCGGTTGGTGGATACGGCGGCCGTGTCGATTGCGAAGGCGGTTCCATCTATTTCCCACAGACTTGGGGGAGTGATGCAACTATCCAGATCAAACCCTTTGAAGGTGAAGGACGACAGATCAAAATTTCAGACATTGAAGTGCCACCACCCGTTCAAGAGGAGATTCGTGTCTTTGTGGATGCAATCCGCAACGATACACCACCGCCGATCACAGGGTTAGACGGTCGCGCCGCAGTCGAAATCGCATTAGCAGCATACCAATCCGTTGAGAGCGGACGACCCGTTCCATTGCCTCTTTAATGATAAACTAAAGTTTGGACAATATCGTGTCGCGTATGAGTTGAGTTTCTAAGGGATTGTGTTTTTTCTACGAGTTCCTGACACGAACGCAATCCACCGAAAAAGAAACTCAGATGCATCAAAAGGCAGCCCCCGGTGAATGCCACACGCGCATTCATACCGTTGATTCCGGGGCGGAATGTTTATAGAAATGCAATACGCCCACCTCTTTAGCCCCAGCGGGGCGAAATGTGTGTTCCCCTAAAAATTGTCCAAAGTTTAGTAATGGAAAAGGAAAGTTAAAAAAATGAAAATTTCAGTCTGGGATGGTGGACTTTCAGAGAGTTATCTCAAACAGGTCACACAACTCGGTGCAGATTGCATCGACTTCGGAAGCGGAAACGCTTTCCCTGGGGTCGACGAACAGGGGTACCCCGACTTAGATGAGGTTCTGAAAATCAAAAAACGGATACGCGCGTGGGGGCTCGACATCAATCGCGTGACGCTTCCGAATATCACAGAAAAATTTATGACCGGTCAACCCGACGGCGAAAAAGAACTCGAAAACACGTGCAACGCGCTGCGAGTCTTCGCTGAAGCGGGAGTGCCTATCGCACGCCAGCGGTTCTGGGGAGATACGTTCGATTATCTCATGACGCGCTATTCCTCGGTTCACAGAGGCGGTTATACGTCCCGCGGTGAGAGCCGTGCTGCGACCAAAAACCCGCCGCCGACACCCACAATGGAGGCACTTGACGAATGGTGGAAACGGTTCAGTGAAATCTACGGCGCGCTCGTGCCTATCGCCGATGAACTTGACATCAAACTCGCTATCCATCCATCAGACGTACCGAACCCAGACACGCCGTTAGGGGGTCTCGGTTTTCATCGTGTTATCGATGCCTTCCCAAGCAGAAATGTCGGTTATCTTTACTGCTGTGGTACCCGCGCTGAAGCCGGAGGCAGTGCCATCGTCCTCGACGAACTCAACAACTACGGACGCAAAGGACGCATCTTCATGGTTCACTTGCGGAACGTCCGTGGCAGTCTCGCAACAGCCGGTGCGTTTGAGGAAGTCCTCCTTGATGACGGCGATATGAACGTCTTCAAAATCATCCAAGAACTCCAAAAGGTCGGGTTCGACGGATGCATCAATGCCGATCATATTCCGAAATTAGAAGGTGATGTCGGATTAGCCTATTCTGTCGGCTACATCAAGGCACTCTTCGCCGCATTGGTGGCATAATCTCACAGGCTTGTGTACACGATAGAACCTCTTACCCATCGGAATCAGGACGAGTGGGACGCTATTATACAGCAGTGTTCAAATACGACTGCCTTCCAAAGCCTTGCGTGGCGAAATGCATTAGATAGTGCCTTCAAACAACTCACACCGGTCTATCTGCTCATCAAAGAAGCAGATTCCGTGATAGGCGGAATACCCGCGTTTGTATTTCAACCAATACCGGGTATCCGTCTCTGGCAGTCGATGCCGTGGAACCTGTCCGGAGGCATCCATCTGATGAATTCAGTAGATGTGAACCCTGAGACACTCGTAAGGTCGATTGAGACAGCAGCACTGAAGAACGGATGGTGTGAGATTCGCTGGACGCTAACGCCAGAACACACCGCAACTTATGGGAGTTATTTCACCAAGGCAGGCTACGAGTGTACACACCACTTCACGCATCTCTTGAAAACGAGCGAGGATGTTGATACCCTCTGGCACGCCTACAACAAGCGGGTGCGAGGCGCGGTCCGAAAGGCAGAAAAATCTGGTGTCGAGGTTACGGATACGAACAGCGAAGCGGCGTTATCCACATTCTACGAAATGTATCTCATGACCGTCCGACGGTTAGGCGGAACGCCGAAGCCGCGTTCGCTTATGCAGGTGCTGCTCCAGCAAAAAGTCGCTAAACTCGCTGTTGCCACGTATCGCGGAACGATTATCGCAGGACTGCTCTACTTGCGCTTCAACAAGACTGTGACGTTGTGGTGTGAGGCATCCGTGCCAGCATTCTTGAAATACCGTCCGAATAATGCAATTTTTCACTATATCATCACACAGACGTGCCATGAAAAGGACGAGTGGGTAGATTTCGGCGCATCGCCACGAGAAAATAAAGGACTCATTGCGCACAAGGAACAGTATCGTGCTGTTCGGACAGATTTCGCCAGCTATACAAAGGTAATTTCTCCGCTGAAGCGGCGACTGTGGACCCAAAGTGAAGGCACACTTCGCCAAATTTACACATGGATGCAAGCGTAGGAATAGTAATCAGCCGTTAGGTTGCTTTGCTTTTAACATTAAGGAAAGTTTTAAAAAGCGTGCATATCTTTAATTGCGTTGGGATTCACCAGAAACCATCGTGAAACGAAGTGGAACGATGCCCAGGAGCAATAAATAAAAAAATGGAAAACATACGTAAACCTAATCTCATCTTTGTTTTCGGTGACCAACACCGCCAG
>VXZL01000415.1 GCA_009845505.1 Candidatus Poribacteria bacterium
CCTAACACAACATAAATCAACAACAGCCCGACGATGAACAGATTCCACAACTCGGAAAAGGACTCTATAATCTCATCAAAAAGCCCTCGAAAATCGAGTTGGTATCCCGGATACAGGGATCCAACATCGGCGAACGTGCCGATTAACGCCTGAGTTGCTGCAAAAGGGGTTGTTTTTGCCCTATCAACAGAAGCATAAACCGTAATCGCCCGTTCACCGTCAAACCGGCGGATATCAGAATACCCTTTTTCCTCTGTAATATCGGCGACATCCTTGAGCGGAACGATAGCCCCACTGGGTGTTGCAATCAACAGATTATTCAGTTCAGCAAGGTTTCCAAGCGTATCTTCCTCGTATTTGACGATAACATCAATCGCCTCGTCTGCTTCCCGATAAGTTGTCGCTTTGGCACCCTCAATAGCGGTGCGCACCGTTTGCGCAATTTGGAATGTGGTTAATCCGTATTGATGGGCCTTCTCCGGTTTCAGATAGATACGGAGTTCGGATTTACCTGTCCGAAAGTCGTCTCGAATGTCGTAGACCCCATCCATCTGCGAGAGTGATGCTTTCAGGGTATCAGCGAGTGCAGTAAGTTGTTCAAATCTCGCCCCTTTTACCTTAACTTCAACATCCTCTCCTTGTGGGGGCCCGCCTTCCTGTGTAATGAAATTCAACTCCTCTATGCCACTAATCGTTGTGGTTTTCGTCCGCAGTTCGGCGATGATGTCATCTACACCTCGAGTGCGTTCTTGTTTTGGTGTGAGTTCAACAATAACTTCTCCGAAATTTGAGCCGTATGTAACACCTTCCATCATAGCACCCGTTGGTGTATGTAACCCAACGTTGCTGACGATCGCAGCGACTTCGCTTGATGGAAGCGTTTTCGCGGCTTCTTCAATCTGAGCTATCACGTTAGTCGTCTCTTGCATACCATAGGAAGGCGGCATTTCGGCTTTGACATAGAACTGTGGGAAATCCTCTCCGGGAAAGAGCTCCTTGTCAAGCACCACAAACGCGCTAACACACACAACCGATCCAATCAAGAGAACACACCCAACAAAAGCATATCGGTATCGGATCGTCTTTTTCAAGACTCTCACATATCGGTTTCGGATGAGGTCAAAAACCGTACCGAACCATGCCAAAAAGCCGACGATAGGGACAGTTAGGCTAAAGGTATTCGGAGATCGGGTTCGGAGGGGTTCAAGTCTGCTGCGTCCCGTACGGGGTTTCGGTCTTCCCCATTCAGAGACGTGTGCTGGCAAAATGACGAAGACTTCAAAAAGAGAAGCTATCAACACCAGAATCGCCATAATCGGCACGACCCGCATAAACTGCCCAGGAACGCCCGACATGAACATCAACGGACCGAAAGCACAGATCGTTGTCAAACTTGCCGCCACAACGGGCCAACCAACCTCCTCTGCGCCGCGAATCGCAGCAACTTTCGGAGATGCCCCCGTCTCAAGGTGCCGATAGATATTTTCTACAACAACAATAGCGTCATCTACAACAATCCCTACGACCAAAATAAGCCCAAACAAGGAAACACCACTGAGTGAGTACCCCCCCACAGACATGAACCAAAACGTTGCCATAAAGGCCACCGGTATTCCGAGTGCAGCGAACATAGCGTTGCGCCACCCGATAAAGAGCAGGAGCATCAAAACAACAAGCACCAAACCGAAGAGTGCGTTTGTTTCAAGAATCCCTAAACGTTCTTTGAGGATAACCGAATAATCGTTAACCGCAGTCAATTCGGCACCGTCAGGCAGGTCGCCGCTCCGTTTTTGAACCAACTCACGGAGTTCAGCAACCAAGGCAATCGTGTTGCCTTCCGTCTTTTTTTGGACACTTAAGCTGATAGAGGGTTCCCCACCAATCCGTGATAGCGTCCTCGCCTCTTCATAGGTGTCCGAAACGGTTGCGACATCCTTTAGGCGCAGGGGTGTCCCTGTCGGTTGAACGGCGATGATGGTTTCACCGATTGTATCTGGACTCGCAAATTCGCCCATCGTCCGCACCATGAATTCCGTATTACCGAGTTCCATCGTGCCTGCTGGTAGGTTCAAGTTGCTGGTACCCAGCGCAGCAACAACGCCCGCAATGGGAATCTGATAGGCTTTCAACCGATCGGGATCCATCTCAACCCAGATTTCTCTTTCACGGAGCCCTGCTATCCGGACAGATGCGATGTTTTTAATATCCAATATTTCATCTTTGAGATTTTCGGCAATATCCCGCATCTGCCTTTCCGAAATATCGCCGCCAACAACGATTGTCAGCATAGGAAAACCGGATGAGATATCAAGTTCTTCGACCCTTGGATCGTCTAAAATCTCCTCTGGCAAGTCATTTACACCTTCAACAGCAGTGCGGAGATTTTCAATCTCCTTGTCGTAATCTCGGTCACTCATTTCTTCAAAGTCGACAGAGATCACGGATCTTCCTTCCGAAGAGGTAGAGAACAGTAGATTGATTTTGCTGACATTTTCCTCAATAGCGTCTTCAATGGGAGCAGTGACGAGTTTTTCAACTTCTTCGGGGGAGGCACCCGGATATAGAGTTGTGATGGTCGCGCTCTGTAATGCGATTTCGGGTGTGAGTTCCCGTGGGAGGTTTATCCATGCATACGTCCCAAAAGCAATGATTATAATCATTAGCATATTTGCCAAAACAGGGTTATTCACGGATATCTTAGGAATGGACATGGCAGTAGAATTTCTCCTTATTTTTTGTAGCCTAACGGAGATTGAGAAAGTCTTTTATGGTGCAGCACTATTTTAAAGCGACATTATAGGGGTAGGGCATGTGCTACCCCATTTTAAATTCGCTGATATATCAGGGGGTTATGCTCACCTTAGTTCTGTTTGAGTGTTCCCCATGTAGTCGCCAACTTACCTTCAGGAGCGATTGCCAAAGGTTCAATCCCTTCGCCTTCAATGGAAAGTGTATCGACCAGAAACGTAACCGTTTGACCACCCCAACTGTTCATGAAACCGATACCGACGCGTTCAACATCAAACTTATGGTTCCACGTTTTGTTTCCAGAGAGTTCCCATTCATCCTTTTCACTCTCTCGGTAATAACCCGAGAAGAGGTCATCCTCTTTGACGATCTTGAGGTGAAGGGGGACATCAAAACCGGTCTGGAAGTGTCCTTTGTCTTGCCAATTGGCTTCAACCATACTACCGATAAGCGTTTTCTGCGGTTGATTGGCTTCGCCGCCAAACAGTAAACAGGCATAGTTCATGTCATCATCACTGTAAAGGAAAATACCAATCCACGAATCTGCTGGTTTATCAGGCTCGGTGGAAAAAATCCCGCTCACGGTTATATTTTTCGCCGCAGTTTTCGGGACTTCTCGTTCAAGCATCGGTTTATCAGGGGTCGTATGCCCCCATCCGCCCTTCGGATTCGTCATCTGCAAGAAGCCGTCTTTGACTTCATACGTTGTAACTTTGTCACGATAGTCGCGAAATTCCCATCCATCAACAAGTTCATCACCATCAAACGGGTCTGTCCACACACCAGCAGAGGCTTGTATCATGGGACCGAACACCAGCACTCCGCATACCAGAATCATTAGCGTTTTCATAGTCAACCTCCTAATTTTTTCATTTTTCTCATGGGTACCCCTACTGCTCCAATCCAACCAATTTATAACTGAGATCCACTAATTTCTTTGCAGTCCCCATATCTTTGGCGTTCGGATTTGGAGATGTCATGGGCCAACCCCCTTTTTTACATTCTTTGTCTCTATAAAGTACACTGCTCTGACTAAAATACGCCCCTGAATGGTTTGGTACATCATCAGAGAGTAAACAATGAAGTGACGTTTGGGCTGCCTCTTCGTTACTCTCAGTGATAAAAGGGTTGAGCGGTGCCAGTATCACCCGCATGATTCTCACAAACCAGCTATTGCCGCCGAAGTTTGAGCGTGCCCACCCCGGGTGAACGGAAGCCGTCGTAACACCCGCGCTTTTTAGTCTTTCCGCAAGTTCCATTGCATATAAGACAGCAGCAACTTTAGCCTCAGCATAAGCCGCGAAATTATTGAATTTTCTTGTATTAAAATTCAAGTCGTCCAAATGCACAGTGGGTCGATTTTGTTTACTGCCTGCATGAACAACAGACGAAACAATTACCATTCTTGATGGGGCACTTTCCTTCAACACCTCAAGCAATAATTCAGTAAGCAAGAAATGCCCGAAATAACTCACGCCGATCGCCATCTCAAACCCATCTTTCGTCCTTTGGACTTCACTGCCAGAGGTCACAAGTCCAGCATTGCACACTAAACCATCCAGTTTATCATATTTCTTCAGGAATGCATCAACAAACTCCCTCACCGACTGTAGATCGGCAAGGTCTAATTTCATGACCTCATAACCCCCTCTTAATCCGGTAAAACTGTTGGCGATCTCTTCCGCTGCCTCGAGTCTTCTGCATGCCATTATTACATGGCCACCTTGCTTAACTAATTGTCTTGTCGTTTCAAGACCAACTCCCGAATTAGCACCTGTTACGATATAAACTTTTCCAGTTACATCTTTGGCAAGTGTATCCTTATCGACCCGTAATATATTCTTTCTACTCATTTTTACCTCGCGATATAATAAAGCTCGCTCGCTTAAAGTCCCATGATATGTCCTAACTTATAAACTGCCTCATCGTTAGTATAAAACAAACTACGAGGACTATATCTACCCTCCCGTTAAAGGTCGGTGCGGAATCGCTCGATTTACTGCACCTCTCAGATCAAAAATTAACCATAAATACGGGGTCTACAGCAGACACAATCCAAACCCAGGATTTGAAACTGAATACGGCACGATCAATTTGGGTTATTATAACATGGCGTAAGGCATTGTTGCAAAGAGAATCCCGAATTACCGAATCCCTTTGAGAGTACCCCACGTTAACGCCAACTTATCCAACGGTTCAACGTCTAACCCACCAAGTGCCTTCGCCAACCCGTGTTCTACGATAATCGCTAAGTCATCTTCACTGAGCACCGTGTTAAAAATAGCCGCTTCATCAATAATACCGACGAAAAATGAACCACCACCCCATCGACCAATCTCAACAGGATTCCCTGTGACGGTCGTTTTACCGGGACGTGTACTCACTCCTGCTCTCACGCCATTCACATACACCACGAGTTGTTCAGCCTTCTCGTTGATGTCGTAAGTCGCTGCGAAGTGGATCCAGGTGTCCTCATCCGGTACAGTTGCGGAGGCTCTCGGCTACAACCATCCAACGGGTTTGACAAACGCAGACATCCGATTGCCTTCCTGCGGTGGGTCAATCCGCAAAAGATACTCGTCGCTTTTTGCGATGAGCTGCCGCCAATCCCCAATATCTGTTGCAAAGAACCACGCCATCATTGTGAGTTCATCGCCGAGTTGTAATTCCGGCGTTGAGTCAATGGATACCCAC
>VXZL01000640.1 GCA_009845505.1 Candidatus Poribacteria bacterium
ACAGCGTACAGCCAACAGAGTACGCCTTGGACGGATGAGCTAATTTTAAGTTTCCAAGAGGGTCGGTACATTAACTTTTCACCATCATCAAACGTCCAAATATGGATTTCATAAGGTTTCGCCAGTTCATCAGGATCCTGCGCTTCATTCGCCGACGCGTTGTCTGATCGGTCATCCCCCTTTGTAGCAGCGCGAAAACGCAACAAATCACCCCACTCCGTTACGGGCAACGAATTCAAATAGAAAAGACCTGCTGCTGAAGCAAAGATTAGGAAAATTATAACACCCTTAACAAATTGCGATAAGTATAACTGACCGAGTCCGGGGAGAATCGCAGACAGGACCAGCGCAACATAAGAACGGACATACACAGGTTCACCTGAGTTACTTCCAGAACTGCCTATCTCAGCACGAGCAGACCCCCGTTCTACCATCGATTAAGACTCCCCTTGCGCAACAAGATAAACACCGATACAGATGATCAGCGCGCCAATTATACGAATCTTCGGAATGGATTCTTTGAACACCATCCATGAAAACAAAATTGACAACACATATCCAGAACTTAACATCGGATACGCGATACTCAGTTTAACGCGCGACAGAATAACGAGCCAGACGAGCGTTGTAAAGCCGTATATCGCAATCCCGCTGAGAATATAAGGGTTCAAGAACGCCTGCGTCAATTTCCCAAGGGCATCCCGCAGCGTACTGATACGACCTATCGTATTCATGCCGTGTTTGAATAGAATTTGCCCGATCACTGTCAGCAAGACGTTGAAAAATAGCAGTAAAAAATCTTTCATGCTTTTATTATATCATACCTCAATTCTTTTTACAATTTTTAACCTATGCTCACTCAGAGACATTCAATTTTACGAAATAAATCCACGTCCTTAAAGGATACTTCTCGTCTGGATGCCCGAATTTATTCGGGGGCGTGCACGCTGTCCCGAACAAGTTCAGGCATCCGGATGTAAATTACTTGACAATTGAATGCCTCTGTATGCTCACTTAAAATTGGTAGGTGCGGTTTGCAACCGCACCGGTTTTCCTAACCAACCACTACAAGTTATACAAATACGTCACTTTAACCACCACAACCCGATTTTCCAACTGTAACTCGCGACCTTCACCCGTCCGAGTGGCGGCATCCCCCCAAGCTTCATTGTAAGCAACAAACAGATGGCTCTTCGGACTATATTCCCATCCGAAGAGAAAACTCAACAGGTAGTTTTGATGGATTTCCTCAGAAAGCTCACGTTCTCGGTTCGCTTGGGCGAATATCCGAAGAAACGATTCCCGTGTGAATAGGTAAGTCGCACGCATGGAGCTGACGAAAAATCTACCGTCAATTGCCCCCGTTAAATCGAGGCTTTGGGCATAACCGCTGTCTAACTCTATCGAAAAATTACTCCGTGGACGCAGCGTCGATTCAAGGATCAGACTTCGCTGTTTACCCGCTTGTTGTCGGCCGAAGTTAAAGTAGTCCGAAAAATCCATGCCGATGCCAATAGCAATCGGATATGCAGAGTTGGTGTCAATCTCAAATCCGTATCCATCCGCTACAAATACCTCTGTCAATTCAACTTCTCGACTCCGATAATAGTAGAGCATAATATCATCTACAAGCGTCTCTCTGAAATCCATCCCAACATCAGCACTCACATGCCATCTGAGCAAATCTTCGTCAAATTCAGGTGAAAGCGACAGTTCAGGGTTCCGTTCTCTCCACGCAGCAAAATATTCGGGGGTATAAAGGCTTTGTGAGAGCCGTCCACTGATGCCTGAGAAAAACTGGCGGGGCCCCCACGGCGGAGAGTAGGAAGTGCGCATCTGAACCCGCTGCCATCCGCGGTTCCGTTCTTTACGGAGATACCCAGTCTCGTTAATCTCAAAATGCGGCGCGACCCGTTCCAGTTCAATGCTACTGCTCCACAGGTAGTTGCGTTGTGCAAAATCAATCGTCCACGCAGAGTTATTGCTATCCTCACCGGGATGAAAGCTACCCGCATACTGACCTGTGAGATGATAAGTTTTGCCAAGCGCAAGATTCATATCAACGCCACCGACGCGGCTATGCCATCTGTCGCTGCCGCCCTGCTCTTTATTGACAAATAGAATCCCAACGTTTGAGCGTTTAAGGATGTCGCGCTTAACGCGGATCGCAGAAAACCATGCCGCCTCTTTTTCAGACGAAGCGGTTTCAGACAAACCGAATTCCCCCGTTTGATTGCCTAAGACACCCATAGAGTAGTTCCCTACTTTCCCTGTAAGTTTACCACCCCAAAGGATATTCCCGCGACTCCCGATACGACGGCTGAACATAAGATCGTACGGCGTTTCAAAGAAACTATTGCCTTCAACAAAGAACGGGCGTTTTTCGGGAAAACGGGTCGGAAAACGGGTCAAATTAATCTCCAATTGATCCGCTTCAACCTGTGCGAAATCCGGGTTAAATGTAACGTTCGCCTTCAGCGCACTCGTGAGGTTGTATTGAACATCCAGTCCGGTGCCGAGTTGACGCGTCAGATCCACATCGGCGGCACCCGTTCCCCCACCTAAAAGATACGGCATAATCTCAAAATTTTTCCCCGTTTAAATGCCCTGGATGCCTAAGATATGCCCCAAATCCGACATCCGTGTAACCACCCCCGCTTGTGTTAGCTGTTTCCACACCGTAACCTCACTCTTTCGACGGTTTACCCGTTCTATGTCAAAACCCCAGATTTGTGTGGGTTTGTTGGTGAACCGGAAGTTAGAAAACGGAATTTTAAACTCAGCAGTCCATCCTAATTCATCAATGTTACATTCAACCCACCAAATCCCCTTCCAATTGCTGTCCCGTTGCGTGTCCTCGTAACGATAGTTATCGCTTTGCACACCACTCGGATTTGTCGCAAACTTATAACCGGTCCGATGATCGTGATGCGGATCAATAAAAAAAGAGATGAGATCCGATGCGTTGATCTCACCGCGCCGGGTCAGTCGATTAAGAATCTTGGAGGGTTCAGCATCGTAGCATCGAAATGCGATGTAAAGATTGTTGGCATCGTAAGCGATACGGAATTCTGTGTCATCTGTTGCGGCAGCACCGCGCGAAGGTCGCAGCTGAATGAAACCACTCCGAGGCTGGGCCTGATGCCAAACAGCCTCGTTGAGCAGCCCATCAATATTTGGCGGTTCACCTTCAATTCGGTAGGCTTCAATGGTATGCTCTCCCGCACCCTCTGGGTGTGCGAAGAGCAGAATCGGGTATGAAATAGAGAGCAGGAACACAATCACAAATCTTAGCATGCGCCTAATTATACTCGAAACCTGTAGTACTTGTCAAATCTCTGCCCAGAGGTATTCACTTTTTATAGTAAAACTTAGAATTAAAAAGACACTTTGACAATCTCGAAGAACTCGGCACGCCGTAGGGGCGAAGTCTCTTCGCCCGCTGTGTAATGTTTCATTAATTCTAAACCGCACTATAGTTGTCTGAGTCGCGGATTATCACGGATGACGCTGATTTTTCGGGTGTTGGTAGGCAGCAACGGCTTAGCAATTTAGCGGATTTTCAGGAGAACTGAATCGCTCTGCCAACTAATTATCTTTTCCTTGAAAAAATCGTTAAATTCCAGTAGAATTCCCAAAATTGGGTGAGAGCAGTCAGGTTCAATACCACGTTCTGAGGTAATTGCAACGAAAAAGGATACATGACAATGGTTGAACTTACACGCGGAGACATAGAATTTTTCAAGAATGAAGGGTACTTGGTAAAGCGAAACGTCCTTGATCCAGAGTTGATGGAGCGGGCACGGACACGGTTATGGGATGGCGCACCGGAAGGACGCAAACGGGAGGATCCTGAAACATGGGTCGGTCCCTTCACACCGGAAGAAGAAAACCTTGATAAGAGCAATAATCGATGTGGATTTCGATGGAATTTTCGTGAACCCGGTGGTGAAGATTGGATGGTGAAATTGCTCGCGACGGATCCGAACGTCTGGCGGATGGCAGAACAGTTTTTGGGAGAAGGGAATCTGGTAGAGCCTGAGCGTGTGCGCGGTATCTATTGTACGCTTCCCTATGGAAATGTCCCGAAGAAGTCAATCGGATGCCACGTTGACGCACATCCGTTCCATCTCGGCGCAGTCGGCTATATTGACGATGTACCGCCAGAGGGGGGCGGATTTACCGTCTGGCCCGGAAGCCACAAAACCTTCTACTACGATTACCATTCCCAATACAAGAACGAACCGACACCCCAATACGACATCGACCGAGAGCGTATCAGCAGAACCTCTGGCGTTGAGTGTTATGGGAATGCCGGTGATGTTGTCTTCTGGCACCATCGCATCGGGCACGCTGCGGGACACAACTATTCAAAGCAGATCCGGCAGGCTGTGCTCTACGACTTCCGAAAAACCGAATTGGCGGAGACACAGGAGGAACCCCCCAACGAGGATATGTGGCGCGATTGGCCCGGGATCAAGGCGTTAGAGACACAGTAGGCTATAATGCGTCGGCGCGGCTTGGAACCGCGCCTTTCGCATCTATCTTAAGCCCAACTCTTTCAACGTCCGCGCCATCATGTCATAAGCAATCTCTGCTTTCTCCATCCGCATGTGTGGAAAGGTCTCCACTGAGATGTACTTATCGTAACCCGTTTTTCCCAAACGCTCTGCAAAGGTTCGGAAATCCAACTCGTCCCCCGCTTCACCGGGAATGAGGAAAGTACTATACGGATACATTCCCGTCACACCCTTGACGTGACAGTGAGCGGTAAGCCGTCCCAATTTTTCGGTTACTTCAGCGATGTCCTCACCGAGATGGTAGAAGTTGGTAATATCGTTGAGTGCCTTCAGCGCGTCGGAGCCTACGTGTTCTATCAGCAGGGTAACTTTCGAGGACGCATCAATCGTTGTCGCTTCGTGGTTGTGGATGTTCATCGTCACGCCGAGTTCTTCCGCGCGTCGGCAGATCGGTTTCAGAACATCAACGAGGAGCCGCCACGCGAAGGCATCCCCTTTATCCCCGCCGTAGCCAGTGAGGAAATTGACACCCTGCGCGCCGAGTGCTACCGCGACATCTTGGAGAAGGGCGTAATGATCAACGGCTCCCTGCTGGTCTTCTAATGCTAATTGATACAAACCGGGGCCCGCGAACGGATTGATGACAGAGACCTTCAACCCGTGGTCTGATGTCATCGCTTTAACCTCTTTGAGCAAGCTATCCGTGACTTCACCGGACGGAATGTGTGCTTCTGGACCGCACATCATCTCAATCGCATCGTAACCGGCATCGGCAAGAATGGTGATAACTTCGTGTAGAGGCAGGTCTTTCATGCCACCTGCATGGTAAGAGATACCTATCATCGGTGCAGCTCCTTTCCGTAAACCTAAATTTGTTTCTAACTTATACCATTTCTAAAAGTTTATCTCGCATTAAC
>VXZL01000503.1 GCA_009845505.1 Candidatus Poribacteria bacterium
CCAGAATGCTCTGAATTGGTCGCTGACCAACTTTTATATCCGTCCCAAAAATGTTAAGGTGCCTTGGACAGAAGCAAGCGCGACAGGTGACATGTTCTACTATAGGGTGGATTTTCCTCTTGTCTCTGTCTGTTACGTTGACATCGGACGTTTTTACTTCACAAAAAAATCAGGCGAGTGGCGCATTCATCAAATTGATGGGTCGAAATATTTTGCTGATGATAAATATAAAGTCCCTTGACAGGAATTCGGGAATCATACTTTTTTACTACATCCCAATCGGCACGATCCATCCGCGCGTCAACGCAGGTTTATACGCATTATCGCGTAAATAATCCGAGGTCTGCCACAAGCAGAGATGCTCGCCATCTGGCATCCAGACAACAGAGGTCAGTTTCATAGTTGTACGGGCGATAGGGTACTTCTTACCACTTTTAAGGTCATAAACCCAGACCTTCCAGCGGATACCTTCGCAGTCCTCACGCTCCAAATATGCCAATCGCTTACCTGTCGGCGACCACGATGGCGATGTGTGTTCCAGAATCTCGCTCTGCGTCTGCGCACTCACTGTTTCCGATAGATGTAACTGCTTATCAATTCGCTCTCCGGGTCGATTGCTGCCCGACAAAACATAAGCGATCTGTGTCCCGTCTGCTACCCAGTCCAATTGACGGACCTGTTGGTGCTGCGTCTGAATCTCTTTTATGCGTTGCCCTTCTATATCTTGAATACGGATACCGACGTACTTTGAACTGTGGACACCGAAAGCGACACGCGTGCCGTCGGGAGCCCAAGCGGGCGCAGACAGATAGGTATAACGCTGAAGACGTTCAATCGGTACACGGGCAATCGCACTTAAACCGCTCCCGTCACTATTGACGCGGTAAACAATATCCAAACCCTTTTCGTGTCTTCTAAATACCAAGCGGTTGGATGTTGGTGAAAATGCGGGGCCATCACCACGGGCTAATTTTTTTGTTTGTCCAAACTTCCAATCCACTGTGTAGATGTGCCGTTCACCGTTTTCGTCGACCTCAAACGCTACAAGCCTGCTGTCCAGTGACCAAGAGACGTGTGGGTTATAAAAATTTCCGGTATAGTACTTCCGCACCCGTTCCCCTTTTCGATCCATAATCCATAACTCGCTCGCGCGCCAGTACCTACTCCTCAAATCATCTCTTTTCAAGAACGCGATAAATTCTCCATCCGGGCTCCACCGCGGGTACTCAGCACCTTCTATCAACTGCAGACTCCGTGGAGATACTTTTGACTGCTCACTCAGCCCGCAAAAAGTGATGTTGAAGGAGATACCGTCGGTTTCCTCAAACTCTCCAAAGCCGAATGCGTCCATCCAGCCGCGAACACCGTTTGGCAATTCGATCTCATACCATCCTTCTGAAACCTGCATAATTGGCAAACGCGCCCCATCGTTGAGGTGTAATAGCACAGACATACCGTCTTTCGTCGCATAAACCGGTGCAGCGTCGTGTACGACGACCCCCCACCGTCTGCTCTCTTCAGGTACGCTTGCTCCGGTTGTGTTCGTAAATGCGTAAACATATCCGTCACCGGATGCTGCGTAGAGAATGCCGTCAGAGATAGCGGGCGCAGCGTCCACAAAACCACCTGTCCGGTAAGTCCAGGTTTCCGTCTGTGATGCCGAGTCAAATCCATGAATCTGTCCATCGCGTGCACCGATGTAGACAGTGCCATTTGCTGTAACGGGATAACTCTCACTCCCCGCTGTCTGCTCACGCCATACCTTCGCGTTGTGCTCTGGGAACACCGGACGAAACACGCCATTTGCACACCCATATTCAATGCCTTGGATTCGGACTGTCCGTTCCCGCATTGCCTCAAGTTCGCCTGTCCTTGCGTTCAGCAGATAGATTTTTGATCGGAATGCGCCGACGTAAACTTTGTTGTCAGCAACAACCGGTGGCGCGTCCATCCAACTTTTTGTTTTGAATTCCCACAACTTTTCGCCTGTTTGTGCGTTCAATGCATAGACTTTATTGTTCCGTGCATTGAAGTAGACCCTATCCCCGAGCACGACCGCAGAATAGCGGATAGCATCCCCCGCATCAAACACCCATTTGACTCCCCACTGTTTCGCATTTAACGCGTATAACTTCCCATCAGTTGATCCGATGTACAAAGTCCCGTTTGCAATCACTGGCGAGGCGTAAATCGGTCCACCCGTCTTAAATTTCCACAGCAATTCCAGGGGCGGCGTGAGGTTTTTATCTGGACTGACGCCAGAAAAGCCTAAATTGTGCATGAACGTATGCCAATCTTCGGCACGTGGGGGTGGTGTAACGGATGCCATCACTTCAGGAGATGCGGATTGCTCAACCGCCGACTGGCGCGATGACTCTTGCTGCGCTGAATCGCATCCCCAAACGAACAGGAACACGAGTAATGCTATGAGTTGTTTTCTGTTCCAGAGGTACACATTAATCCTTCACGAAGTGTCGGTATCTGATTTTACGATAAGATTTCTTATTAACTTATCATCTTACCATATTATTGAATAGTGTGCAACTGAAATAGTTTGCCTGATGCTTTTCGTGTAAAAGCTGCCATTAAACAATGATAGCCGTTCACATTTCCTGAAGAAAGTCGAACTGATTTGCAACTAAAAAACTGGAAAAAGATACACTATTGTTCTATCGATTTTGAATTAAGGATTGGTTCGTAGTAGGGTGATTTATCACACGTCCGACGATCAATAACGGGCAATGAATGGTTTCCCTACTACAAACTATATTTGCCTATTTTCCCTGAACACTGTAAAAATTGCGAAAAATTTGAATTTGTGGCAAATCTGTGTTAAAATTTAATTCCTATAAATGTCATACCATTTCACATTTTATTGCAAGCGGTGAACGCGAATGAACACGTTTGAATCCAAATTGGGTGAAGTCGATCCGCAGATTGTGGAAATCGCCTCTAAAGACTTGACACGCCAGCAAAATTCTCTCATGCTAATCCCATCGGAGAACTACGCCAGCCGTGCGGTTATGGAGGCGCAGAGTACTATTCTCGCTAACAAGTATGCCGAGGGCTACCCTGGTGAACGTTACTATAACGGGTGCAAGTTTATGGACGAAACCGAGTCGCTCGCGATTGCGCGCGCCAAAGCACTCTTCGGAGCCGAACACGTTAACGTCCAACCGCACGCAGGCAGCCAAGCGAACATGGCGGTCTATCATGCGCTGCTCGAACCCGGAGACACGGTTTTAGGTATGTCCCTCAGTCACGGTGGACACCTCACCCATGGTGATAATGTCAATTTTTCGGGACGCTATTACAATGTTATCGCGTATGGGGTAGATGCCGAGACTGAGCGTATTGACATGGCAGAGATTGCGCGGCTTGCCCAAGCGCATCGTCCAAAACTCATTGTTGTTGGGGCAACTGCTTATCCTCGACATTTCGACTTTGCGGCGTGGCGAGAGGTCGCCGATTCGGTGGATGCGTATCTACTCACAGATATAGCGCATATTGCAGGACTTATCGCAGGTGGCGTTCATCCAGACCCTGTTCCATATAGCGATGTGGTTACGACAACGACCCACAAAACCTTACGCGGTCCCCGCGGGGCAATGATTATGTGTAAATCTGAATACGCAAACCAGATCGACCGTGCTGTTTTTCCGGGTTTACAAGGGGGTCCTTTTCTTCACACAATCGCGGCGAGAGCCGTTGCCTTCAAGGAAGCCAGTCAACCCGCTTTTAAAACATATCAAACGCAGATTGTTAAAAATGCCAAAGCACTCGCTGCGCGGCTCATCGAAAATGGGTTCCGGTTAGTGAGCGGCGGCACGGATAATCATCTGATGCTGATCGATCTCACTTCCAAATACGAAAAACTCAGTGGACGACAAGCCGCAGATCACTTAGAAGATGCTGGAATTATCGTTAATAAAAATACCATTCCTTTCGACAAACGGAAGCCAAGAACCACGAGCGGTCTACGTATCGGGACTCCCATGATTACCACGCGCGGTATGAAAGAAGATGACATGGTTCAGGTCGCCGATTACATCGCTGAGACGCTTGAAAATAGACAAAAAGCCTCCATTAAACGCCGAATTCGGAAGAAGGTTGAGGAATTCTGCACACAATTCCCGATTTACGAGTATTTAAAATAGTTGTCGGTTATGGACTACGAAGCAGCACTTGCCTATATTGAAGCGTTCATCGACTATGAGAGAAGTCCTGACTTTGCTCGGCAGACAAGATTCTATAATCTAAATCGGATTTCGTTGTTATTGGAGCAACTCGGTAATCCGCAAGAGAGGCTGCGGGTCATCCATATTGCTGGAAGTAAGGGGAAAGGTTCGACCGCCGCACTTATTGCGTCGGTGCTTACTCGTGCAGGCTATAAGACCGGCCTGTTTACATCTCCGCATCTCATCACACCGCGAGAAAGGTGCCGGATTGATGATGAACTCATTTCGGAGTCGGATCTTGCTTTCTATATTGATAGACTCAGACCTGTAATCGACGCAGTTTCCACTTCCAAGTTCGGACGAGTCTCGTTTTTTGAAATATACACCGCCCTTGCCTTTTCCTATTTCGCTGACAAAGCGACGGATTTCGCTGTTATTGAAGTCGGTTTAGGTGGTAGACTTGATGCAACAAATGTCGTCACACCTGTCACAACCGTTATTACACCGATCGGTTTGGAACATACGACGATCTTGGGCGAAACTTATGCCGAAATCGCAAGCGAGAAAGCAGAAATCATTAAACACGGGTGTCCGCTTGCACTTGCACCACAACATCCAGAAGCACAAGCCGTACTTGAAAAGATCGCCAAGGAACGGAATGCTCCAATTGTTGAAGTCAAAGATTTTATCCGAAGTGACTTTAGTACCGCTACCCCTCAGATCGTCTACAATATCGACGGTCTGCCTGTAGCACAGCACTTCGATGTGGCAACCCATTCGGAGCATTATCCGCAGCTGACTCTTCCACTTTTGGGACACCATCAATGTGTGAACGCCCTAACAGCACTCGCCGGGATTGAATGTCTGAAACGGCAAGGATATGGGATCTCGAAGGCGAGCGTTTACGCCGGATTCAAAAATGTAAAATGGGAGGGGCGGGTTCAACGAATTAAATCGATCCCGATTGTTGTGCTTGATGGTGCACACTCTCCCGTTTCAATGGAAGCCTTGTGTCGAACGCTCCGAGAAAGTTTTCAATACGATCAGATGATTTTCGTAGTGAGTTTAATGCGAGATAAGAACCTTACAGAAGTTGGTAATATTGTCTCAAAGAGTGCTGATACTGTGATTGCTACACAGGTTAGTGATAACCCGCGTGTTATGCCCGCTGAAACAATACGGAACGCATGGGCTGGGACATGCAGGAAGCTTACGGTCTGTCC
>VXZL01000098.1 GCA_009845505.1 Candidatus Poribacteria bacterium
GTTAATGGATCCAGTTAATCATATAAAAAGAATGCTAATCAATTTACAAAAAAGTGTCAGAGGAGATAGCGAACCGCGAATAGCGAACCGCGAATAGCGAATAAAAAATGTACCCTACACTAATTGACTTTGGACCCATTGGCATTCATTCTTACGGTTTAATGTTGGCGACTGCGTTTATTACAGTCGTCTTTGTTTTACAATATGAATT
Source organism: Candidatus Poribacteria bacterium (assembly GCA_009845505.1). GTDB lineage: Bacteria > Poribacteria > WGA-4E > WGA-4E > WGA-3G > WGA-3G. The sequence continues at coordinate 212 of VXZL01000098.1, forward strand.
GAAGCGTCGGGGTTTTGTTGCGGAGTTGGCGGGGAGTATCGTGATGGCGGCGGCGATCGGGGGGATTGTCGGCGCGAAAGTTTATTCTGCCCTTTTGGACGGAGCGATCAATATCCGGGAACTGTTCTCAACGGCGGGCTTGGTAGCGATCAATATCCGGGAACTGTTCTCAACGGCGGGCTTGGTCTGGTATGGCGGTTTGATCGGTGGATGTCTTGCTGTCACGATAGTTGTCGTGCGCTCCCCGAACCCGTATCTCCCGACAATCGACATCATCGGACCGACGCTCTTACTCGGCTATGGCATCGGTCGGATTGGGTGTTTGCTTGCGGGGGATGGGGACTACGGACCACCCTCTGACCTCCCGTGGGCGATGGCGTTCCCGAACGGCACTGTCCCGACGGATGTCCCGGTGCATCCGACCCCTATATATGAGTCGCTGATGTCTTTTGCGTTTTTCGGACTGCTGTGGTCGCAGCGTCGGCGGTTTGAGGGTGTTCCGGGGACGACGTTCGGTCTGAGTCTGATATTGTTGGGGGTTGAGCGGTTTATTGCGGAGTTTTGGCGGATTACGCCGCGTGTGTTGGGGTGGATGACGGCGGCACAGATTTTTAGTATTGTTGCGTTTGTTGTCGGGATTGTGCTGATTTTCTGGCTGCGCGGACGCCCGCGTGCGGTTGCAGCGGCACCCTCGGCGGAGGTTGCTACGCCATCGACTCGAGATCCGTCGTCTCCCCGACGTAAACGGCGGCAACGAAAAAGGTAGACGAGGTTTGTAGTGGTGCAATTCATTGCACCTTAGCCTTAGGTAAGGAGACTTAACGGTGGATTTTAGTTGGTTTGGTATCACTGTTATTGACATAGGTGTTGTGAGCATAGGCGTTATTGGTTTCGCTTGGCTTTTTCGTAGGATCGCTGCACTTGAACGAGAAAACGGTGGGCTACGCGCTCAAGTTAACACACTTGAACGAGAAAACGGTGGGCTACGCGCTCAAGTTAATGCACTTGAGCAGGAGAACGGTAGGATAAGGGTTCAGGTCAATACACTTGAGCAGGAAATTAATGCACTTAAGCAGGAAAACCAAGAACTCAAACACGAAAACCGAGAACTTAGAAAAGATTTTGAGGTTTTAGCAGGACGATACGCCGAAATCAAAGAGGTACTTGCGCTTATCCTCAAGCGTGAAGAGTTTAGCAGCTAAATTGCATATATACCTTTATATAAAGGGCAAAAAAATAACATGCAAACGAAGCGGATTTGTCTGTGGTCGGGGCCTCGGAATGTGTCTACTGCGCTGATGTACGCCTTTGCACAACGCAGCGATACACAAGTTGTTGATGAACCGCTCTACGCCCACTATCTCTATAGGACGGATAGGGCAGGGGCGCATCCGGGGACGGCTGAGGTGATGGCATCGATGTCAACGGATGGCGAAGAAGTGATCCGTGAGGTGATCCTCGGTCCCTGTGAGAAACCCGTGCTTTTCATGAAACAGATGGCGCACCATCTCATCCATATCGACCGCGGGTTCCTTCGGGAAACGCTGAATGTGTTCCTTATCCGTGATCCGCGAGAGATGCTCCCTTCGTTGATGAAGATGATTGGAAAACCGACGTTAGCGGATACGGGTTTCAAGACGCAGCACGATTTGCTTCTGGATTTGCGGGCAACAGGTCAGTCGCCGCCGATTCTTGATGCGCAGTTGCTCTTGGAGAATCCGTCGGGTGTGCTTTGTCAGTTGTGTGAACGGTTGGGGCTGCGATTTGAGACGGAGATGCTTTCTTGGTCGGTCGGTGGGTGTCCCGCGGATGGGGTTTGGGCGAAGTATTGGTATGGGAACGTGCATCAGAGTACAGGGTTTACGCCGTATCGTCCGAAATCGGAGCCGTTTCCAGAGGAATTAGAGGATATTTTGGAGGTGTGTTTGGGGTATTATGGTGTGTTGCGGCGGTCAGCGATCCTCGCTTAGCACCTCAAGGAGCTGCTCCAAAATCGCCTCCGTTTCGGCATCGCGCTTGGCGCGGCTTTGACGCAACTGCTCTAATAACTCCGCTGCGGTTGGCGGTGCTTCGCCTGCTTCTGTCGGAACAGTCGTCGCCGGTTGCCCCAAAAATAGGACCTCTAACGCTTTGTCCAACGTCTTCGCCGATGCGAGTTCGCTTGCTCCTGCCTTGACGACGACCATCTCTAACTTCGGTCGTCGAGGTTGTGTGTCGTCGCCGTTCGCACGCTCCTGTTTCTTCGCCTGCAAATAGATCGCCTCAACGTAGAACAGGGCGTCTTCAATCGGAATAATCAACAGGTTGCCCCGAATGACATCACTCGCCTTCTCCCAACCGACCTGTAACTGCCCGGTTGCTTTATTAATGTCCTCCTCGACCTGTGTCGGTCCAGCGACATCGGCACCCTCCGGCAAGACGTAGACAATCCGCTCGCCGTAATGTGGCGGGTCACACCGTGCGACCATCCACGCCTTCAACCGTTTCTCGCGTTTCGGTGGCGTGAATGGAATCATATTCACGAATTCTGGGGTGTCTTCACCCGGTAGTTTGAGCATAGCGTAGTAGGGCATCATCTCCTGATCGGCTTCTGATGAATAATACGCCTCTTTGGGAATCAGCCACCTGTCGCGCCGGTGATAGAAGTCGTCGGCACGGCGGTGGTACGCGCCATACATCTTTGCTTGGATGCGCGTCAGGTAATCGGGATATCGGAGATGTCCTCTCAAGCCTTCGGGCATTTCTGAGACGGACTTAAAGAGATCGGGGAAGGCTTTGCGATACGCACGCATCACGGCTTCGTCATCTTTGATGGCATAGAAGTTGACGGCACCGGTGTAGGCGTTGACGACAGCAACACCTGAATTTCGGATGTAGTTGAACTTCTTGAAGTCGGGTTCTTCATAAAGCTGCGTCTGCGTGAGTCGTGCTGTATCGTCCACGTAGACTTGTGCGTTCGGGTAGTATTGGCTCGTCACATAGAAGTCGATGATCCACCACAATTCGCCATCACTAATGACGATATAGGGGTCGGGGTCGTAGTTGAGGAAGGGCGCGATGTGTGAGACGCGGTCTTTGATAAGTCGATCGCCGTGTCGGGTGCCGATCTTTCGGCGAAACATCACGCGGCTCTCGGCTGTCAACCGCTCAGAACGTAGCATTCGGAAGAAATCGAACCGGAGTGCGAAACAGAGCCGGCGGAACCAACCGCCTAAGGGTACGCCGCCGTCGCCGGTATAGGTATGCCGTTCCCAGGTTTCGGGTGCCGCACGGGCAGCGTCGTCAATATTGCGTTGCGAGTTGACAATCACGTAGTTATTCGTCATTTCGCCGTAGTAAATCTGCGGACGTTGGACGCTGAGTTCGTCGTAATCGCTACGGATGGGTGTATCGGCGACCCAGAACTTCGGGAACCCGTCCTCAATAAACTCGTTGACTGGAGAAACACAGACACCATAACCGTGGGTATATTGGAGTTTCAACGGCTCCCACCCGACAATATCCTCCTCCGGACTGACCTCTCTCGCCGCGATGAGCACCTGCCGATATTCGTCCCCGACGCGATAGCGATCGACATCTGTGTAGGGATGGAAATCGTAATGCGTCTGAATCTGTGCTTCGCGGAGTGCCTCGTAGAGGACGCGCCGGTCCCAGATTTGAATGTTCTTTTTAATCTCTGCGTTCTCAGTTATCATGTCGAGGGTGGCGAGTCCTTTCACGCGTTCCTCGGTTATGATGGTATCGAGTTCAAAGGCGAGGCGGGTCTCTGCGATGTGCCGCTGTAAGTATGGCTCCTCTTTATCCAAGACGTTGATACGCGCATCCCAGAGGTGCAGCCCTAACGGATAGATGTGGATGAGCAGCAGGTAACTCAAACCCCAGACACCGAGCGTTGCATACCAGAGGAGCCGTTTCCGCCAGAAAATATTGAACACGACTGCGATGCCGACGCCGACCAAGACACCGCAATAGATGCGAATCGCGCCTTCGAGGTGGAAATCAACGTAGAATAAGCCGTGGAGCGATGACAACTCCTGTGTCAACGGACTTGTGTAGACTTTATTCCAGAGATGGACGTAGCTCCGCCACCCGCCGACGAGGAGCAACAGCAACCATAACACCGACCCGTGGAAGATGATATGTCGTTTGACGCGCTGCATGGTGTGTGCGTCCCGTCTGTAGTAGAAGTTATAGAGCAGTCCGACAACGATGCACGTAACCCAGAGCGTTATCTGCACCCAAAGGCTGACCCATCGGTGGAACGGAAAACTGAAGAGATAGAAGTTTCGGTCTTTACCGAAGTGGCTGTTGGAAACCGTTGGCTGTTGGCTGTCAGTTGCCTCATTCCCAAAATTGGTAGGTGCGGTTTCTAACCGCACCGGCTCTCTCACCCCAATCTCTTCTGCTGATTGCTGCTCGCTGACGGCTGACGGCTGAAGACTCTCTGTAGGTGCGGTTTCTAACCGCACTGGTTCTCCGTCCATTGTCTCTTCCGCGGTTCGCGATTCGCGGTTCGCGGTTCGCGGTTCACTATCCCCCCTCGGCTGATTTCGGTACCTTAAATAGACATCATCCAATAACAACATCGGTGTTGCGAGGAGGAGTGCGGCGATGAAGGTTAGGCAGAACACGGCGCGATGGAAGGAAAAGGTCTGGGTATGTGTCCAGCGTCGGAACTCGCGGGATTCTGGGCAGAGGACGTTCGCGATAGCGGCGTTGATGTTCATGAAGCCGAGTGCGATGAGGAAGCAGACCCCGAAAATACCCCATCGTGTCTGCTGGAGCCCCCAGAAGACATCAGCGTGTCCGAGGCTCTCGAACCAGAGGTGCTCTGTATAGAGGTGCGCCAGTGGCATGAAGCTGCTGAGGGTGATGAGTCCGGTGAGTATCCAGAGGAGGTACGCCTGAAGTTTGAATGCACCTCTGCGGCGTTGTCGGCTCCGCCGGTATCGGAAGATACCCCCTATTAACGTAACAGCACCGAGGGCTATGATGAGTAAGAGTTGGGCAATGGCGAGATTGGCTGTCATGGCTGTTGGTTGATGGTTGATGGTTGATGGTTGATGGTTGATGGTTGTTGGCTATTCGCGGTTTGCGGTTTGCGGTCCGCTATGAACCCTTTAGGGATTTGTGATCTGTTGCTTGAGGGTCTCTATTTCTTGTGTGAGT
>VXZL01000195.1 GCA_009845505.1 Candidatus Poribacteria bacterium
GTGCAAGTTGACCGGCTTCATCGATGCTGAGATCAAGACCTTCAAAACCGGCGTTTTTTGCTAAGGTTAAGCCTTCTGTCATGTTTGCCCGGATGCCGATTGCACCAGTACTTAGATTTTTAAACATAATTTTTCCTTTTCTAAAGTAGGAGGGGTTTGTAACCCCGAATATTATTGCTTCTCACCGCGCAAAACTTTCGCCGCAACAGCCCACGGATAGTCATTGTCCTCGGCTTTTGCGTTGCGATATGTAGGTATCCAGACCCAGCGTTCTTCCCCGGACTGGTTCGGATGACTGGCGTGAAGCGTTAAATCGTGAAAGAAGACGGCACCACCTGCTTCAATTTCCGCTGTAACGGCAAGGTCTTCATCAACGGCTTCGGGGCGGAGTCGGTTTCCGAACCCATGTCCATCGCTGGCATCGCCATCATGGACAATAGCAGATTTGTGCGAACCCGGGAAGAGTTTGAGACATCCGTTTTCAACAGTCGCATCGTCAAGAGCCACCCAGATTGAGACTTTATGTGCGCCGTGCCAATAGTGCCAATCTTGGTGCCAAGGGCTTGCGAAGGTCATTGCTTCGCTCTTGAAAACTACCTTATCGCTCAGAAATTCGATATCCGGTGCGAGAATCCCTTCCAAAATATCGAGTAGCCGCGCATCACCAACTGCTGTTTGAAAGACCGGACTCCGCACAGCCAGACCGACATAAACGCCGTGTCCAGCGACTGTGCCTGTTTCTGCTTTAACGGATTCCAGAATGTCGATGCATTCTAATTTAAGCCGTTGGACTTCGCTGCGTGTGAACAGGTTCGGTGCGATAGCGAAACCATCTCTTGCGAAATCGTTGCGAAGTGTTGCTATGTCAAAAGTCATTTTTTAAGCCTCAGATGCGTCGATTTGAACTTCACGTCCTGATTCAGCACTTTTGAGCAAACCTTCCATCATTTGCTGAACAATCAAGCCGTGGCGAAGTGGTGCCTTGCACTTTACGTCGTCTAAGATACACGTAATGAAGTGATCTGCGATGGCATCCCACGATTTCTGATATTTACCGGGTGGTAGGCTAACATTTATGTCCTCAGATGTGCCGGATTCGTCTGTCCGAAAAAGTCGCAATGGCTTTAGGGTCGCGCCTGCATCCGTTCCGAATAATTCAATTTGGAACTCGTCGGGTTGGTGTGATGCCCAGAAACTTTCAACCTGTAAACCAAGTCCATTTTCAAAGGTGATGAAACCCCCGGCGTAGTCGTCCGCCTCATACTGTTCGTAGGTCTCTTTTGGGGGTTGACTGCGGTTCCAATAGCCTCGCCCGCGCGGCCCGAACTTCGCACCAGCAGCACCGAGTACGGCGATCGGTTTCGGCAGTCCGAGAATCCACCACGCTGCGTCAAGGACGTGGACACCCATATCCCGGAACGCACCGCCACCCTTTTTAATGAAGCCAAGGTTCCATGCCGGGATACCATTACGACGAACACTCCGGGCCCGAGCGTAATAGAGTTCGCCAAAATAGTCGTCGCGTGCAAGGTTGCCGAGATATTGGCTGTCATTCCCAAAACGCGTGGAAAGCGACATCATATTAACGACACCTGCTGCCTCTGCTTCTGTGACCAGTTGTTGCGCTGCTTCTTCGGAATCAGCGAGAGGTTTCGTTACCATGACGTGTTTGCCATTCCGCACTGCCTCTAATGCTATCGGGACATGCCACTGGTTCGGTGTTCCAACAAACACCGCGTCGATGTCACTATCTTGGCACATCTCTTTATAATCTGTGTAGAATTTAACTTTGTCCGGTAGGTCTTTGGCGAAATCTTTCATCCGATCTTCTAAGAGGTCGCAGAGCGCGACGACGTTGCCTCTCGGATTGCTGGCGAGTGCAGCTCCATTGGGTCTGCCGATACCCATACCGACAACTGCTATGCGTACTGATTTTTCTTCTGATGTCATAAAATGTGTCTCCTGATGTAACGGTTCGCGTATCGCGTATCGCGGTTCGCGAAGAGGGCTGACGGCTAATTAATACGGACGACCCCGTTGGTTCAAGGGAGGACTCACCTCGTTTTTGACAGACTTAATAGTCCTGAGATATGCCCAAATTGCCTTGAGATCCTCATCGTTCATCTGACCGTAATGTTTGGTTGGCATCGGTGGGAAGATCTGACGATTGTTCATATCGCCTTGATGGTGCCCTGTCCGCATTGCTCCGATGAACATTTCCTCTGTCCATTCACCCAATCCAGTCTCGTTGTCAGGGGTCAGATTTGAGGCAAAACTTGTTCCGAACGGACCGGAGAACGCGCTCATTTGAGGTGATGTAAGGATAAAAATACCTTGTTGCATCATGCTGAAATTGTAGCGTGGATAAGGCGCATTCGCAGGGTGTCCGGCAAGATACATATCCATATTATATTCGGCTCCCGCACGGGGTGTGTGGCAGTGTCCACACGCGCCCACTCCATCCACGAGATACTTTCCACGCTGCACCATATCACTCTGGCTTTCGACTGAGTTGATGTTCAGCGCAATAACGGCACCTACAAGGAACACCGCTGTGCAGAAGATTAAGAAATTTCGAGGCATTCAATAAGTTCTCCTTTAGGTTCAAGTTGTGTGCAAATCTCGCTACAATTTAGCACATCTTGTAAGTAGCTGCAATAAAAATATGAGAAGCTGCGATTGGAAAATTGCCATGCGTTTTTGGCGTTTAGAAACTATACGATAACTTTGCATAGTAAAATCCGCCATTGAAACCAAAAGGCGCAGCCCTGCGATCATACGTGAAGACCCCCGGCGAATCCGCAATGACCGTGCCTGTACTATCTATTAGCATGCCGCCGCGGGCTTGACCAACCTCGTTCAGGTCAGGTAACTGATTAAGGAAATTATTTATCCCCACTGTCAACACCAAAGCGTCATTGAGTTGATATGCCCCTTGGATGTCAGTGAGCCATTTTCCGCTGTAGGTTTGTCGCTGGGCACTTTCTCCACTGCCTTCTTGAACGGTGTAGCTTCCGAAGTAGCGTAAAGCAGATCCAATCTTAACAGCACCGATGATATAATCCGCAGTAAAATTGATGCGTGTGTTTGGTTGCCATTCCTCGATGATAGAACGTTCACGTTCAGGAAAGAGAATCTCCTCAAAACCGATTAGAATAGGTCCAGGGGCTTGCACATCACCGATGACTTCAGTATCCGTCCAAGTCGCTGCGACCTTGAGATTCAAGAGAGATTCGTTGTCAAAGGCGTGTAGGTAGCCCGCAGCGACATCAACACCGCGCGTGCGGGTTTGTGCCACGTTCGTGAAAACTTGTACTTGATTTGCTCCCGCTTGTGCTAAGGCAGGAACAGCATCAGCCGTGAAACTACCGCTAAGAACAATCCGGTCGTCAATATCAATCTGGAATGCATCAAGCGTCAACCATAGATTCCGAATTGGTTTAGCGACAATACCACCCGATACATTGATTGAGGCTTCTTCTTTAAGCACTGGAATATTGAGGGCACGCGCCGCATCACTATCATTGCGAAATGTCCCTACCTCAAAAGGTAGAAGTTCCGTTGTGTCCCCATCGCCATCGGCGTCGTTATTGTCTGCCTTGAATTGTGTGCTGATATTGTTGAAATAGAGTTGGTGAAGTAAAGGTGCGCGAAAGCCTGTACTGCCAGCAGCACGAAATGCAATCTGCTCCGTCAGATCGTAGCGAGCAGTCGCTTTTCCTGTGACAGTGGCACCAAAATCACTATACTGTTCACCGCGCACAGCTGCACCAACGAGCAGTCCGGTTCCGGGTTGCCCACTGAGATAGGATTCAAAATCTACATAGCCAGCCACGTTAGTTCTGCTTTCATCAACTTCGTTGTCAGGTCGAAATCCGGGGAAGACCTGGATACCACCCGCGGCACCCGGCGCGCCGAGTCCTGCGTTAATCCATGAAAGGGGTTCACCTGCGTGGATACTGTAGCCTTCTCTACGAAATTCGATCCCACCGGCGAGGTTAACTAAAGAGGATTGGTACTGCAACGGGTAGGTAAGGTCCAGGTTGAATGCTGTTTGCGTAAGTCCGAATCCACCAGCATCTGCGGCGGTTGGGCTGCTGGCACCATAGGAAGCGTTCAAAGAATTAGAAACGAAAAAATCAAATGTATTCAACCCGTGATTAACGCTGACATCGACATTTAAATCTGTCACTTCATGGGTCCATCCTAACCCTAAAGCGAGCGACGTATCGCCAATATCGGTGTTAATTTCCGGTAAAAACCCGTCGGGATAAATTTCGGTCACCGTCCGTTCTATTTGGTTGGCTCTGCGATAAAACCCGGCACTGTTATTTTGGCGCGTGGAATAGCTGGCAAATGCATATAATTCTATTCCTTCTGTCAGCGGTAAGCCAAAGTTGTAAACCCCAACTTTTTGTGAGGCATCAGAATCCCCGACCCGGAAATTTTTTCGATTAAAATGATATTCGCGTGGATCAAACCAGACGGGTTTTTCACCAGTTACGTTTCCATTTGCGTCTTTTACCTCAAGCGTTGCGTCGGGGGGTCTGCCTTGATCTACGTCTATCCAATCGTATTGTCGCGTTCCGGTGAGTCCGGCGCGGTTTGTGCGGTACCGGTCCCGCCATTCGACTGTTAGGTTCAGAAAACCGGAGTCACCGACTTCCATGCCGTAGTTCCCATTTCCAATCCACGTGTCCCCGTCATCTTCGTAGGTTTCTCCCCAATAGATGTTCGCGTCCCCAGTATTGACATCCGCTTTTAAGACAATGTTGATAACACCGGCGATCGCATCGGATCCGTACTGTGCAGCTGCACCATCACGAAGCACTTCAATCCGTTCAGTAGCAGCAGCAGGAATAGCGTTGAAGTCGGTTCCAGCGGTCCCCCGACCGACGGAGCTATTTACGTGGAGCAAAGCACTTTTGTGCCGACGTTTGCCATTGACTAATACCAACACTTGATCAGGTCCCAAACCGCGCAGCGTCGCAGGTCTCAATGCGTCAGTCCCGTCGCTGATTGTTGAACTTGGAAAGTTGAAAGAAGGAACCAGCATCTGCAGAACGCGCCCCGTTTCAGATTGTCCTGTAAGGCTGAGCTGCTCTCTGTTGACAACCTCTATTGGAACAGGGGCTTGCAATGCTCTCCTCCCTATGCTGCGGGTCCCTACGACCACAACGGATTCAATGGTTTGGATGGGAGCAAGTGTTACTGTAGCTTCGGTTTGGTCAGCAGTGATATTAATCCGTTTGCTCGAAAATCCAATCGCTATTACGGTTAGCGATTGGGCATTTATTACGTCACTAAACGCGGCAGTTCCGGATTCGTCAGTGGTCTGTTCCTGATCGCCTATCTGTATTTTTGCTTCAGGGATAGCA
>VXZL01000028.1 GCA_009845505.1 Candidatus Poribacteria bacterium
CACTAATCGCCAATTGCCAACCGCTGACCGCTAACAACTATTTGCATTATCTAACGATGCATGGTATAATTTATGATAATATTTATGTTACATCGTGAAGTTAGCAAAACAGCGTTATCTATTATAGAGGACGGCGCGCCGATGCTCACGTGCTGTTACGGTGACCTTGAACGTCCGACCTATTTCCATCCGCTCTATGCGTCGAATGGACAGGTCGTAACAGAGGATGCGGACAACCGGGCACAGTATCCACCAGGGATCTGTTTTACACTCGGAACCGTCAACGGTGAGCAGCGAGCAGCGTATGAACGGAAACCGACGCTTGCGGAATCCGCGGAAGAATTCGCAATTGTCACAACGTATGGTGCCCCAGAATCGCTTCTGATAGAGACGTTCACGACAAAAGTCCATCTCCGTCAAACCCAAGTCCAAGTGTTGGACATAGAAGTCTCACTACACGCACCGACGACTTCACTCGATATTGCGGGTAACACGGGACTCACGTGTCGGGCTGTTGAGATGGAATACCGCAAAGCCTTGGATGCAGACGGGCGACTTGGTGAGTCGGAAGTCAACGGAAATAAATCGGCGTGGGGAACGCTTTCAGGTATTACGACTGCTGAGCAAAACGCCGTCGGTATCGCTATCTTTCCGCATCCTACAAATGGAGAAACGACATTTTTTGCTGACGATCTCTCTTATGGGTTTCTGTTCGCAGAGGCAACACCTTTCACAGTGGAGGTCGGTGCAACACGGATTTTGAAATACCGAATGCTTGCGTACATCGGTGATCTCTTTACCTTTGATGTCTGGCAGTACCACGAGGATTATACTAATGGTCGGTAGTCGGCTATCAGCTGTCAGTAATTGAGGTTTTCTGGTTTGTAGTAGGGAAACCATTCATTGCCCGTTCACTATATGAAAGTCTATGAAAGACCAAACGCTTTTCCCACTGTATAATAAAGATAAGCCAGCAGGTAATCCGCTGCAAGCACCCCAGGCGGGAATGCCTTCGCATGCCCGGCGCGTTTACATCGAAACCTATGGGTGCCAGATGAACGTCAGTGATAGCGAACTCATGGCGGGTATCTTGACACAAAGCGGACACCAGACCGTGCCACATCTCGACGATGCCGATGTCGTCCTTGTCAATACCTGTGCGATACGGGAAAACGCTGAAACCAAAGTTATCAATCGACTTGTGCAGCTCAACCACCGTAAACGCCGTCAACCCGACCTTATTATCGGTGTGTGTGGCTGTATGGCGCAGCATCTCCGGGATAAACTTCTTGACGCAGCACCTTATGTTGACCTCGTAATGGGACCTGATGCCTATCGGGATCTACCCGTGGCACTCGATTCTCTGGCGCGTGGCGTTGAATCTCACGTTTCCCTTACAGACCGAGACCCGTTTGTTGGATTACGGTTGGACAAAAGCGAGGATTACGCCGACATCGCCCCCATCCGAAAAGAGGGAATCCGCGCATGGCTCACGATCCAACGCGGGTGCGATAAGATGTGCACCTTCTGCATCGTCCCCTTCGTCCGCGGCAGAGAGCGGAGCCTCCCCTTAAAACTTCTCGTTGAGGATGTCGAAAAACTTGTGGACCAAGGCTTCAAAGAGGTCGTTCTGCTCGGTCAGACGGTTAACTCCTACCGCGACAACGATGCCGATTTCGGAGACCTTCTCTATGCTGTCGGTGATGTCAACGGATTGGAACGCGTGCGGTTTACCTCTCCACACCCTGCAGATGCAACTGACAGTATGATTGATGCAATGGCAAGTTCTTCAAGCGTCTGTAAACACCTGCATCTCCCACTCCAATCCGGCTCAACTGAAGTCCTTGAGCGGATGCGGCGCACCTACAGGGCTGAGGAATACCGTAACCTCGTCGCCAAACTTCGCGAACGTATTCCTGATATCGCTATCACAACCGATATTATCGTCGGTTTCTGTGGTGAGACCGAAGATGAGTTTATGGAGACGTACAAGATGATGGCGGACATCCGCTACGATTCAGCATTCATGTTCAAGTATTCCGAACGCGAAGGAACACTTGCACACAAAGCATTCCCTGACGATGTGCCGGAAACGGTAAAAGGTGAACGGCTTAAACGGATTATCGAACTCCAGGAAAACATTTCCGCAGAAATCAATCGTGACACCGTTGGTGATACCGTCGCTGTGCTTATAGAGGGTGAATCACGGCGGGATGCGGATAAATACCACGGAAAAACCGATGGCTTCAAAACTGCTGTATTTCCGAAGGTTCCCGATACCAAAATCGGCGATGTCGTCAACGTTCGTGTTGACACGACAACGGCACATACTTTGATTGGACAGACTGTTTGATGGATGCCAACACCTGTAGGAGGGGTTTGTAACCCCGACTCCCTATGGAGCGCTGGTGGAAATGTCTAAATAATCCTGAGTCTACTATAATGGACAAACTTAGAATCAAAAGCAAAATTGAAATCGAAAAAATGAAACAGAGCGGGAAAGCCGCTGCGACTATCCTCAAACGCATTGGGGAAGCGATTGCTCCAGGTGTATCGACTGCTGAGCTGGAACGCATTTCACAGGATACAATCGCTGAAGTCAATGCCATATCTTCCTTCTTAGGCTATCAACCTCCGGAACACGAACCTTACCCCGCCACAATATGTACCTCTATCAACGATGTCGTTATCCACGGGATTCCACACGAGAGTCATATTCTCAAAGACGGCGACATCATCGGAATTGATACGGCTGTCAGTATCGACAGCTACCATGGCGACAACGCATACACCTTTCCCGTTGGAGACATCTCACCATCAGCCGCGCGTCTATTGAAAGTGACACGGCGTTCTCTCTACGATGCGATTACCGAAGCGAAACCCGGAAACCGTGTCGGCGACATCTCTTCCAAATTACAGCAAGGCGCGGAATCCCAAGGTTTCTCCGTCCTCCAGAATTTTTCTGGGCACGGCATCGGACGGAGCCTCCATGAAGCACCAGAGGTCCCTTGCATGGGAGTCGCGGGGCGCGGCTTACGCCTCAGACCGGGGATGGTCCTCGCAATTGAGACAATGGTTAACGTCGGGCTACCCGATGTCCAGATACTCACAGACGGATGGACGGTTACAACAGTAGACGGAAGCCTCTCGGCACTCTTTGAGCATACCGTGGCGATACTCTCGGACGGACCCGAAATTTTAACAGGAAGCGAATTGTGGGAAACCTAAGTACAAGAATTATTGCCATCATCACTGCACTCCTTATTTTCATCTCTCTCTATCTCATCTTCGGCTATGCACGAATTGAAGGCACGATGCTTGAGGTTCAGAAAATCTTCTACTACCACGTCTCTGCCGCGCTGACAGTTTTTGTGGCGTTTGGTGTCAACTGCGTCTTCAGTATCAAATACCTCATCCAACGCAAACCCAATGACGACCTACTTGCAGTTGCTGCTGCCGAACTCGGCATTGTCTTTTGCACAATTGCCCTCCTCTCTGGACCGATCTGGGCAAGATACGCATGGAATACATGGTGGAATTGGGAGGCACGCCTCACAAGTACGCTTGTGCTCTGGCTGATGTATATCGGCTATTTTATTCTCCGATCCGCTCTCGAAGGAGATAAACGCAGAATCTATGCTGCGGTTCTTGGCATTATCGCCTATCTGGATGTGCCGATTGTCTATTACGCTGTGGATATCTGGCAGGGGGGATTGCACCCCGATCGTGGGACGAAGTGGAGCCTCGAAGCAACGATGCGGCATACATGGATGGTAGCATTGCTCGCACTTATTCTGCTATTTACCTTCTTACTTATCGTGAGGTATCGCATGAAAAAGGCGCAGGCGCGTTATGAAGCTATACAACAGCAACACCTCACGGAGGCATCATCATGAAAATAGCGGTTTTAGTAAGCTTTTTAGCGGTTTTGATAATCTTCTTTTTTGTAACGCAGGTACCAATCACCCTGACAGCCAACGAAGTCGCAAAGGCTGTTTCAGAAGCCACCTCCGAGTCTGGTGTGTCTGTAGACGAAGACGTACTGGAAAAGGCAGTGCAGTTATCCGTTGCGAAACTCGAAAAAGGACAAAGCAGACGACTGAAATATCTCGCCTCCGCATATCTCGTTATCTGGTTGGTATTCGTCCTCTATGTCTTGCAACTTGATCGGCAACAGCAGGAACTCGACAAACGCCTCGCCCAACTCGAACAAGACTCTGAAGGTATCTAATGAAAACGTTCCTTTTCAAAACACAACAGGTGCTTGAACAACCACTTGCAGAAGTTTTCGCATTCTTTTCTGATGCACATAACCTCGCCAAAATTACACCACCGTGGCTCCGCTTTGAAGTCCTAACCCCAGCACCAATCGAGATGTCACCAGGAACACGTATCGACTACCGGTTGAAACTTCGCGGCATTCCACTCCGCTGGCAGAGCGAGATTACGGAATGGAATCCTCCGTATATGTTTGCAGATGAACAACGCCGCGGTCCGTATCGGCTCTGGCGACACACCCATACCTTCAACGAGACAGAAAATGGAGTGGTCGTAGGTGATTCAGTCGAATACGCCGTCTGGGGCAATCAGATCGTTGACAAATTTTTTGTGCGTCCAGATATAGAGAAAATCTTTGCTTATCGCTCGGAACAGCTGGAGAGGATCTTCGACAAGACTAACGCTTCATACGGAAAATAGAAATCTACCGTACAGACAGATTCTGCCATAGTAATGCATCACCCGTTCCACATAAGCCCGCGTCCTATTCGCACCCTCAAAATAGCCGTGTGGTGGTATACCGCTTTCCCACACTTCTCGATGTATATCCACATGCTGTTGCGTCAGTTGACTGAGCGCTATGCTCACCGGAGCCCACAGAGATGGATCCGCACCATCACGATGACGGACGAGTGCTTGCGCGTCGCGAACTCGTCCGAGTCCGCCGTTGTAACTTGCTAATACCAATCGGTCTCGATCCTCGTCAGGACTCTCAGGAAAGGCATGATATAACGTATGCAGATAGCGCGCTGCACCCGCAATGTTTTGTTCCGCATCAAATGGGTCTTCGACACCGAGTTCTTCTGCAGTCGTTGGCATCAGTTGTGTCAATCCGAGTGCACCCACTGAACTCACCGCCTTTTCGTTGAACCCAGATTCCTGCACAATCAGCGCACAAACCAGCCGAGCGTCCAACGATTCTTTGACGGCATATTTCTGGATCAGTCCCTTGTATTCAAGAATTTTTGGTGTAAGCGCGAGCAGACGCACGTCAGGTGGGAAACCGTTGATAATCCCACTGATTAGGAAAATCACAATAAACGTTGCAATAATGAGAAGAACTGTCCGTTTG
>VXZL01000144.1 GCA_009845505.1 Candidatus Poribacteria bacterium
CCGATAAGCGCGCTTACACCGCCTTTGTAAGCGCGTCTATACCTTCTTTTTGACAGTTCTCAAAAATACCTCCCCAGCACTTTTCTGCTATTCGATCAACCCCTCAAAAAATTTAATAATCCCACCCGTATACAAAAAAGATTGACACACAATCGTTTTTTGTGTACAATAGCCGAAAACTTGGAACAGTATCAAGGTAACCCACGAGAATGGCTTCAGCAGAAAAAACACCGAACAAAACACCGCTTCTCGAAATTTCAGGTTTAAAGACAATCTTCCCGACAGACGACGGTATTGTAAACGCCGTGAACGATGTCAGTTTCTCTATTGCGCGCGGCCAGACTGTCGGTGTCGTCGGCGAGAGCGGATGCGGGAAAAGTATTACTGGCCTCTCAATGCTTCAACTCGTACCATCACCCGGACGCATTGAAGCCGGTGAGATATTGTTTCATCGTAACCGCGGCGATGATCCCTTGGATATCGCACAAGTGTCCCCGAAGAGCGAATTGATGCGCCAAATCCGTGGTAACGAAATCGCAATCATCTTCCAAGAACCGATGACCTCCCTGAATCCCGTCTATACCGTTGGCAACCAAATCGCTGAAGCAGTCATGTTACACGAACAGGTGGATAAAAAAACTGCCCGCGAACGCGCAATCGAGATGATTGCCCGCGTCGGTATACCTGCCCCTGCCCAACGCGTTGATGAATACCCACACCAACTGTCCGGGGGCATGCGCCAACGCATCATGATTGCGATGGCACTTTGCTGCTCACCTACGTTGCTCATTGCAGACGAACCGACAACCGCCCTTGATGTCACTATCCAAGCACAGGTACTCGGACTCATGCAAGAACTCCAAGCAGAAATGGGCATGGCAATCATGCTCATCACACACGACCTCGGCGTTATCGCTGATCTCGCCGATGAAGTCGTTGTGATGTACTCAGGGCGGGTCGTCGAACGAGGCACGGTTGATGACATCTTCTATAATCCGCTGCATCCGTACACACAAGGTTTGCTGAAATCTATACCCGTTCTCGGGAGAACATTACAGAAAACATTGCCGTCTATACCCGGAACAGTGCCACACCCGCTAACACTACCAAAAGGGTGTTCGTTTGGACCCCGGTGCCCAGAACGGATGCCGAAATGTGACGAGATGCCAGAACTCACTGGTGTCAACGGAAAAACGGAGAATAATGGTCACGCCGTCCGATGTTGGCTTCATACAGATTCAGAAGGTTAAGGTTTCCTAAAAATGACAAAACTGCTTGAGGTGAACGACCTCCGAAAATACTTCCCAATCCAGAAAGGTATCTTCCAACGCACCGTAGGCTATGTCAAAGCAGTTGACGGGATTAGTTTTGACGTGCAACGCGGCGAAACACTCGGACTCGTCGGTGAAAGTGGATGTGGAAAAACGACAGCCGGACGCTGCATACTCCGATTAATTCCGCCGACAAGTGGAAGTTTCATCTTCGGCGAGGAAGAAGTAGACTTGGCGAAGTTGTCGCATCAAGAACTCCGTCCCTTCCGAAGACGCATCCAGATGATCTTCCAAGACCCACACGCATCGTTGAATCCACGGATGACGGTCGGAGATATTGTCGGAGAGCCGATGCGCGTCAATCGCACTGAAACCGGGAGTGCGCTGCAAGACAAGATCGTTGAACTCCTTGAATCTGTAGGACTCAGATCACAGGATACACGCCGTTACCCACACGCTTTCAGCGGCGGACAGCGGCAGCGTATCGGCATTGCGCGGGCGTTAGCACTCCAACCTGAACTCATCGTCGCAGATGAGCCGGTCTCGGCACTCGATGTTTCGGTGCAAGCACAAATCCTGAACCTATTGGCGGAACTCCGAGAAAAGTTCCAACTCTCTTACATCTTCATCGCCCACGATCTAAGCGTTGTGGAACACATTAGCGACCGTGTTGCAGTCATGTATCTCGGCAAAATTGTGGAGATTAGCGATGCTGAAACCCTCTACCAATCACCGAAGCATCCTTATACAGAGGCGTTAATTTCTGCCGTCCCACTCCCGGATCCGAGTGCGCAGCGCAAACGTGAACATATTCGACTCGAAGGTGATGTCCCCGACCCATCTCAACCGCCGACTGGCTGCTATTTCCATCCACGGTGCCGGTACGCGACCGATATATGCAAAGAAGAAACCCCGGAACTCCGTCAGGTAAAAGCAGGCGTTCAGGTGGCATGCCACCACAGCGAGACATTGGAACTACAAGGAGTGTAGCGATGTCAGGACAAAAGATGTCTTCAGATGAACTGTCAGCATGCAGAAAGCAACTCGAACAACTCTGGAAAAGCCGAATAGTAGATGAAGGGTTGCTTCATCGGGCATGGCAGACGGCATATCAAGTCGCTACGCTGCTTTACGAAGAGTTTAATGCGACGCAAGTCGTCGTCTTCGGTTCACTCACGGAACCCATGTCGTTCACAAAGGAGTCGGATATTGACATCGCTGTGTCGGGACTCTCTGATGGCGCGGACGATAAGGCGCGGAATGCAATATGGGACCTCAAATCGGGGTTCAAAATAGACATCATTAACTTCGACAGGTCGGAAGGGCTCTTTAGAGAACGCGTCAAACACCAAGCGATCCCTATCGAAAAGGGAGTACCACCGGTGTTGTGGCAGACGCTTTACGAACATCTGCAACGACAGGTTTTCCCCGAAAACCCTGGAGAGATTTACGAAATGAACCGAAAAAGACTGACGCAACGCATCAATGAGGAACTTACTGCAATAAATGAAACGCTCGCAAGAATCCACAGAGGATTGGACAGCATTGACGTGTTACCTATTCAGGCACGGGAATTCATTGAAAACACAATCGCTACAGATCTCGGCGATGTCTATAGAGGTATAGAGAACATTTTTCTACGAATTGCCCGTGAGGTGGATACACACGTCCCAACAGGCGAGGAATGGCATAAAAATCTGCTTGCACAGATGACAGCACAGCGACCTGAACGCGTACCTGTGATTTCTCAAAATACATTTCTCCAATTAGAAAAACTTTTGAGTTTCCGACACGTCGTCAATAACATCTACGGTGAAAAACTAATTTACGAAAAAACAGAACCCCACGCGAAATCCATTGACGCACTTTTTGCAAACGTCTCTCAAGACTTAGGGACGTTCACCGATTCTCTCGTAAGACATGAGGAGGACGCTTGAGATGCTTAAGCCAACAGAAATGACTTCTGGGTTAGAAACCCCTCCTACAAGGTATTTGAATTTCATTACGTTCCTATTCATCTTGCCGATGCTTATCGTAGGATGTTCAGGCAGCCAGATAGAAGATACCTCCGACTTTCCGCGTGGGCTTGAGGCGAAAGAGGCACCGATGTGGGCAAAACAGGTTGCCGAGGGCAAACTTCCGTCACTTTCAGAACGACTCCCAGA
Organism: Candidatus Poribacteria bacterium; assembly: GCA_009845505.1. GTDB lineage: Bacteria > Poribacteria > WGA-4E > WGA-4E > WGA-3G > WGA-3G. The sequence continues at coordinate 3,437 of VXZL01000144.1, forward strand.
GAACCCACTTGTCGCCAAGACGGATTTCGATGGGTATGAACGACCCGGTCCCTATGGTGGCACATGGCACCGATTCCACACGCATCCAGATTTAGGAACGTGGAAGATGACAGCAGGCTATGCCCCGCTCATCCGATGGAAATTTGATGCCTCTGGTCTGGAACCCGGGATTGCGGAATCTTGGGAGTTCAATGAAGACGGTAGTGTGTTGACTCTGCACCTCCGCAAAGGGGTTAAATGGTCAGACGGGCATCCGTATACGTCAGCCTCGTTCGCCTTCTGGTATGATCTCTGCCTTGACGATCGGTATAAATACAGTCCGCCGGTTTGGTGTAAGGTAAACGGCATCCCGATGGAAGTTGAGACCCCTGATGACCACACAATCGTGATGAAATTCGCAGGTCCTAACTGGCTTGTCCCGCTTTGGTTGGCTACAGGATTTTGGTGGTGCAATCAATACAATATTCCTCAGCACTACATGAAGCAGTTTCACCCAGATAACAACCCAGAATATAAGGATTTCATTCAATTCGAGAAGGAAGACATCCCGCACCAAAATCCCGAACGTCCAACGTTGTGGCCTTGGCGGGTGATAAAGTATGAAAAGGGGGGGTTCCGTGTTGAATTGGAACGCAACCCTTACTATTACGTCGTTGACACACTCGGCAGGCAACTCCCCTACATTGATAGCGTCAAGACCAGTTTAGTACCCGAACCCCAAGTCCGCGTCCTGAAAATCCTCGCTGGAGAGATTGACTGCCAATACCGTGGGATGGAACTCCGGGACCTCGCGCTCTATCTAAAGGGCCAGGAAAAGGGCGGCTATAAGGTACGTCGGTGGAAAAGTACGGCTGGGGCGCAACCCGCTATTTTGATTAACTGGACAGCACCCGATCCCGAATTAAGAAAACTCATCCGGGATCAACGGTTCCGAAAAGCACTCGCTTACGGCATTGATCGTGTGAAGTGTAACGAAATCGCATGGCGCGGCTTGCTGGAACCCCAAGCAGCAACCGTGAGTCAAGAGGGATGGCACTTCGCCGATGAAGACGGGCAAACCCTCTTTGAGGAATGGAAACGTGCCGACGCTGACTTTGATATTGACGCTGGAAACCGCCTCCTTGATGAAATGGGACTTACAGCACGGGACAAAGACGGTTATCGGCTACGTCCAGACGGTGAACGGATTGAGATACTTATGGATGTCCCAAGCTCTAACCTTAACAGTCAAGAAAACGACATTGGGCTAATTATTCAGGAGGGATGGGAGCAACTGGGTTTAAAAACGCTGCTCTATACACCGCCGGGTGCCGAATTGAGTCTGCGACGCACACTCGGAAAATTCACAATCAGTATGCACGGTGAAGCGGAGATGGACCTCTTCACTTATCCCGATTGGGTGTTTCCAACGCTCCCTAAGTACTGGCACCCGAAAGTCGGAAAATGGTACGAAACAGGTGGTGAAAAGGGTGAACCCCCCACAGGACCGCTAAAGAAACTGCTCGACTTATACGATGAAATTAAGCGGGAACCCGACGCAAAACAACGGCACCAATACGTCCGAGATGCCGTCAGGATTCATATTGATGAGGGACCGTTTCACCTCGGTTCCGCCGCACGCTCGCCATCGCTCTTAGTCGTGGCGAACCATTTTCACAACGTTCCAAACGACGGTATACTGGGTCCCTGGGCAATTGTCACCCCCGCAACCAGCTATCCCGAACAGTGTTGGATGGATAAGGAATAGCCGTCAGCGGTCAGCCGTCGGCAGTCAGTTAAGAGGTTATCTGTAACAATTCACAATCTCCGGGAATACCCCAAGCTAGGGTAAATTGTTAATCAACTGATTTTCACTGATCGCTGATTGCTGATAGCCGATAGCCAAAAAAGGAGATAGACCGATAATTACC
>VXZL01000356.1 GCA_009845505.1 Candidatus Poribacteria bacterium
GAATATGTAGACCTCAAAATCGAGAGCGTTAACAAGCAATTTGCAAGTATTGATACTCGCTTTTCAAGTATTGATAAGCAATTTGTGAGTGTGAACAAACGCATCGATCACGTAACAAACGTTGTATATGCGTTAATAGCCCTTATTGTTGCAGCGATAGCGATTCCACAGATCCTTATGGCATGGCGAAGCGGAAAGGATCGCACTCTTGAAAGACAAGTAGAGGTGCTCGCACGGGAAATAGAAACGTTGAAGCAACAACAGACGGGACAACCGTAAGACAATCACTCCCCGCCCCTTCAACACAAGTTGAAACAAACTAAAGCCGATTGCCTGCCCACAACGCGCCTCGGCAGATAACCGTCTGAAAACTCGGATTCTCAAGCACCGCCATATCGTGCCCCAGCGCAAAGTAGAAAACCCGCCCCTCGCCGTAAGTATGATGGAATGCCATGACATGCGTCTCATCTTTCGTTTCGTCATAAGCGTGCATCAGATGATGCGACGCAGCAGGATTGTGCTTGAGATAGTACAGTTCGTCCGTCACCGCAAAATCGCCTAATCCTTCAGTGATCGGATGTTCAGTGTCACTCACATTAACCGTAAAATCCATATATGGGCTGTGTCCGCCGAAAAACCCATTCAGCATACCGTGGTAACCTTCAGATTCCCTAAAAGAGGCAGCCGCAGTGTGCAGCCCGAAAAAGCCGCCACCCGTTCGGATATAGTCGAGCAAACCCGTTTCTTGTGCCGCGGTGAGTTCCCCGACATCCGTGTAAAAAAGCACGGTGTCGTATCCACTAAGCCCGTCAGCAAGCACATCGTAATCTTGCGAGAAATCCGCTGCAATATTGTCAGTCCCGTTGAGCATTGAGGTCAAGAACTGACCGTTCCCCGCATGGTCGTGATAAATACCTTCCGTTCCGACAAATACGAGCAGTTTAAGATTTTCCATTTTTATATCCTTTTATTCGCTGTCGGAAACTATCGGCTGTCAGTTGTCAGTTATCGGTATACCAACAACTGATGGCTGAAAGCGCAGCGACCTGACCGCTGACTGCTAATCATTCGGTGTCACGAGCACTTTAACAGACCCGTGTTCATCACGTCCCGCAGCGACAGCAAATGCCTCGTTAATATCGTCCAAGTTAAACCTGTGTGTAACCAACGGATTCGGATCGAGTTTACCAGCGGCGAGTAGGTCGATAGCAACTTGAAACTCCGTCTTTCCCCCACGTCTGCCGTAACAAAACGACCAGACGACTGTGAGTTCGCGACTCCGAGCGAATCGCTCTGTGAAGGTGAGTGGCGTGCGATGCCCACCGACCATACAGACCGTCCCGCGTTTTGACGCGATCTCCGTCGCCTGTTCCAGCGTGTTCGCCGTGCCACCGACGGCTTCAAAAACAACATCCGCCCCTCTACCATCGCTCCAGTCCATAATCGCCTCGACAGGGTTCGTCTTATCCACATTAATAGGCACAGCCCTCACCGCTTCGTGCGCGATCTGTATCGGTCCGTCTGGTTTTCCGAGCATAGCAATAGAGGTCGCCCCTGCGACATCCGCAACCTGGGCAATCGTCAATCCGACAGGACCACTTCCGATAATGGCAACGCGATCCCCCGGTGATACCATCGCTCTGTTGACAGCATGAACCGCTACAGCGTAGACCTCTGCCAACGCACCCCCTTCAGCAGAGACGCTCTCTGGCAAAGCATAGACATTGGGTGTCCGTGCGACCATAAATTCCGCAAAACCGCCCCCACCATGCCGCAAATTCACACAGATGTTATAATTACCGGTGTAGCACTCCGGGCAATCATTACACGGGGTAATCGGTTCAACCGCCACGCGCGCCCCTTTGTCATAGTTTGTGACACCGCTACCTATATCAATAATTTCTCCCATCAACTCGTGTCCACCGATACGGGGGGACAGCGGTTGCTCCGGTTGATGGTGGTATCCGTGTAGATCGCTGCCACAGATTCCTGCTGCCTCTACCTGCACCAGAACCTGTCCTTCTTCAGGGGTTGGGTCTGGTACGGTTTCAACTCTAATGTCTTTTCCGCCGTAAAATTGTGCTGCTTTCACGATAGCCTCCTGAAAAGTAAGTCGTCTGCTTGAAACATAACATAGCATATTAATCGTGTCAATCGGTTTCTGCTATAGCCCAGATAGGGCTATTCAGTTTTCCATATTTTCAGCGATTTTTGACCCCAGGCCCGGTAGGTGCGGTTTCCCAACCGCACCGGATTAGCCAAAAGAGATGTGAAATCCAAGAATTTCTTAAAACTAAATGACCCTATAGCCCAGATAAAAGACCTTGCACAGAAGACCCAGAAAGCGTATAATGCAGAACATGAATTTTCAAACACATTTTGACCGTTACCTACAAAGGATACGCCGCACACAAGAGAGTGCAGCGGCAACGCCAGAACTTTCGCTATTCCCACATCTCCAAGCCTTTCTTGAGGAACTCTCCGTTGACCATTTTGATAGAAACACTGTCCGGTTCGTCCAAGAACCGAGACGATTAGATCAGATTGGCAGACCAGACTTTGTTGCGATGGATGGCTTGCTGCCCATCGGTTATATTGAAGCAGAAGCGTACGGCAGAGACCTGAACAACCTCACGGGACACGCCAGAGAACAGAACGCACGTTTTACCGAAAACCTGGATAACTTTATCCTGACGAATTTCGTGGATTTCCAGTTATGGACAGAGGGTCGGTTGCGTGCGGCGGCGAGCATAGCAGATAGCACTGAAAATTTCGAGACGTTATTGGAACGGTTTCTGAATGCTGAACCTATCCAGATTGCTACGCCAGAGGCACTTGCGGGATACCTCGCCAGACGGACGCGGGAGCTACAGACGCAAGTCGCAACGACACTTACCGATGAAAGCAGCGACATCTATAGAATGTTCTCGGCGTTCAAGGAACTCCTTCTGTCTACATTGACTCCTGGCGATTTCGCGGATATGTATGCACAGACCCTCGCTTATGGGTTATTTGCGGCGCGATGCACACTCCCAAATGCGACAAACTTCTCACGACACACCGCTGTGGATGCGCTGCCGAGGTCAAACCCGTTTCTCATTCAACTCTTTCATCATATCGCCTCCCCGAGGCTTGAGGCAAACGTTACTTATATTCTGGACGAGATTGCAGTACTCCTCCGAAACGTCCCGACGGAGATGCTCCGCACGGCGTTTGCTGCGGGGAATCATCTCGAAGATCCAGTTATCCACTTCTACGAGACCTTCCTCGCGGAATACGATCCACAGCGGCGCGTGGATCGGGGTGTCTACTACACACCGCCGCAGGTTATCTCCTATATCGTTAGGTCTGTAGACAGTCTGTTGAAAACGGAGTTGGAAAGACCCGACGGTCTTGCCGATGACAGAACGCTCATCCTTGACCCGGCGACGGGGACGGGCGGTTTTCTGTTGACGGTGTTGGAGCATATTCAAGCGTCGGTGACGCAAACTTACGGCGCGGCGGAGTGGGGGCAGTATGTCAACGCTGAACTGGTCAAACGGATTTTCGGGTTTGAATTGCTCGTCGCGCCGTATACCATCGCGCATCTGAAGTTGGGACTGTTCTTACAATCGCAAGGGTGGCGTGCAGATGAACGCCTCCGTATCTACCTCACCAATACCTTAGAGCAACCCGCAGAGATGCAGCCCCCGTTACCCTTTGCGGAGTTTATCACTGACGAGGCGAACGCGGCGTTATCGGTGAAACGAGATGCACCGCTGCTCGTTATTCTTGGCAATCCGCCGTATCCGCAGGATTCTGCCAATCCGAGTCGTGAAGGACGGAGGTTAACTTTTATTGGAGAACTCATTGAAGACTACAAGCCATTAAATGGACAACTGTTGGGAATATGGGACCAAAAAAAATTACTCCAAGCTGATTATGTGAAATTTGTCCGTTGGGCACAGTGGCGTATTGATAAAAACGGAGAAGGTGTTATCGGTTATATTGTCAACAACAGTTTTCTTGAGGGAGAAACTTTCCGAAGAATGAGACAGTCCTTGATGAAGAGTTTCAACACCATCTACTGTCTCAATTTGCACGGCAGCGGCAGAATCGAAGAAATTGTTCCTGAACAAAAAACAGATGAAAATGTTTTTGATATCATACAGGGAGTTTCCATCCTGTTATGCATCAAGCAAAGCGATAATTCCACACCAGCGAAAGTCTACTACGCGGATCTATGGGGACCTCGAGAAGACAAATACAACACCCTTTCAGAAACTGATATTTTAACAACAACATGGTCTGAGCTGCCGTCAATGCCACCTTTTTACCACTTTGTGCCGCGAGTAACGGAACATAGCGAAGATTATGAATCAGGAATAGTAATTTCCGACATCTTTGCCAAGAGTTCCACCGGCATTTTTACCGCGCGGGATAAATTAACGATTCATCAGACTGTTGAAGAGTTACGCGAAACTGTAACGGATTTTGTTTCCATTTCCGAAGACGAGGCACGGGAGAAATACAAATTATCAAGGGATACCCAAGATTGGAAAGTCCATCTCGCCCAAGCAGATCTTCGTAATCACCCAGATTTTGAACAGCATATTGAACCGATAAACTACCGCCCGTTTGACACGCGTTGGACCTATTACACGGGACAATCACGCGGATTTCATTGTGCCCCTCGTCCAGCGGCTATGCACCACCTACTTGCAGAAAATCTCGCCCTCTGTGTTCATCGTGGTATTAGGAGTCCTGTATGGCAACATGCTTTGGTGACTAATAAAATTAGCGAAAAAAGTTATATCTCAAACAGAAGTGAACCTACCGCGCAGGTCTTTCCGCTTTATCTGTATCCAGACCCAGAGGAATTGGGAATCTCAACGGAACGTTCGCTCAATTTCAAGCCTGCTTTTCTGATTGAACTTTCGGAGGCATTGGAACTTCCACAGGTTGAGCCTTTTAACCTCCCAGAAGGTGTTTCGCCAGAGGAGATTCTCGCCTACATCTATGCGGTTCTCTACAGTCCGATCTATCGCAAACGGTATTACGATTTCCTGAAATACGGGTTCCCGCGTATCCCGTTACCGCAGGATATTGAGCAGTTCCTTACGCTCGCAGCGTTGGGACAACAATTAATTGATTGGCATTTATTGAAAGATGTATCAGTTCCGCCGCGCCATCGGTTTGAGGGTGAAGGGGATGGGGTTGTCGGGCGCGTGCGTTATGTGGACGAGAAAATTTGGATCAATACGTCTCAGTATGTCACGGATGTGCCACCGGAAGTCTGGGCATACGAGATTGGATCGTATCGGGTGTGTGAGAAGTGGTTGCGGGATCGACGCGGTGCGGTGT
>VXZL01000137.1 GCA_009845505.1 Candidatus Poribacteria bacterium
GGGTACATCTACGTTATATCATTTAGCCTGCTATAAGGTCTTTAATAGGTAAAGGAGCAGATAATAATGGCGCGCCAAACAACTAACGACTTATCTGCTGTCGAAGATACCTATCTCGCGACGCAAGCGAAAGCGGGTAATGATGCTGCGTTTAGGCAATTGTTCGACAAGCACTATAAGTGGGTGTATAATAAAGCCCACCGGATGCTTGGGAACTACCAAGATGCGGAAGAGGTAGCCTCAGATGTGTTTATCAAGGTCTGGCAAAAACTGGGCAAATGGAACACAGAGCAGGGCAGTTTTCAAGCATGGCTAAATACGGTGGCCCGAAATACGATTATTGATGCGATACGGAAACGAGATCGGATCCGAGAACGTCCGCTCAGCGGTTTACCCGATGAGGATGAACAGCCCCTGAGTCAATACGAGGACCCGCGTCCGGGACCCGACCAAGAATTTGAAGCCGCGGAAGCACAAAGAATCTTGGAGGGTGCCCTTGAACAGGTAACGAAACCCAACCATCGTATTGCATGGATGCTGCGACACTTGGAAGGTTATAGTATTGCAGAAATCGCCCGCATTCTGAACCGGAAAGACGGCACTGTGAAAATCTGGATTTTTCGGTGTACAGAAGAATTGCGGAAAATTTTGATTGCTAAAGGTATCCAATGGATATATTAAATTGGAGGATTAACTGTTATGCGCTTTTGGAGGAAATCGCGGAGGTTTGATATCTCAGCAGATGAATTAAAAAAAGCAGAGATGTTGGAAGCCTACACGCGTTGGCTAAAAAACGAAAGGCTATCACGTAAACAGAAACGGCTTCTGAAGGAATTCAACAGGTCACCGGCGTTCCGAACATTGAAACCGTAGGTCGACAGTGCACACTATCGCTTTGAAGAGCGAGAAAATATTATGCCGCGACCTGGATCAGAAGAACGGGTGAGAGCCCGCGTGATGGCGGAAATTCGAGGGGACGCACCAGAAACCGTTTCTGCTGACGGACTGGAGCCGCAACTCGGCTATAGTCCGCACGGTATGGGTAGTGAGACCACTGAAATTATGCAGATTCACGCGTCTCTACCGAACACCGACACAATAGAGCAATGGGACACTGAGCAGCCGACCGCACCTTCAGAGGAATTGAAACGTTACGACACAATCCAAACGCTTTCCCGTTTACACATCCGATTTGAACAGAAAGATGAAGATGTGTACGTCACAGATTTAGGAAGTTCCGAGACAACTTATGTTGACGATGAACGCGTTGAGACACAGACGCGTGTTCAACCTGGGGCTACGCTAAAATGTGGAAAAGTCAGTTTTAAAGTCGTCAACATCAAATAAACAAATTAATATTCAGAGTCGCGTAGGAGAAGGATTGTGCTGTGCATTGGGGACGCACACTTCAATGCACTTCCATTCCTTATAGAGGCAGTGTACTTAAATCAGACCAGTTCGCTGGCATTATTGCATTTTCAGCAAGCTACGCTCAGCTACGGACAAGCGTGCTACGTTGAAGCCATCCAACACTATCTCGCTGGCTTGAAATTAGGAGCAGCACAGCACCACTACATCTATGCAGACCTTGCGAAAGCATACGAGATGGTCGGTCAGTGGGATAAGGCGTTGGCATGCCTTGACATCGCGCTGCGATTATGCCCGGATTCACCGACAACTCTTCGCCGGAAAGCACGTATCCTTGATGAGAAAGCGTGTTATGACACACTGATTTGTGCGGATGACTTTCGGGAACCACCGCCCCAAGAATTTCTCGAACGCTTGCAAGAGGACCCTACAACATCCCCTCAATGGGTCGTAAATTCTGAATTTTTCGATCTCACCTGTCATTCACCAATGAAACCCCAGACGGTGTGGAATATCTACCGTCTCATCCATCAAACCCGGGCAGAAATCGGCGAGATGTTGGGGGGCTACCCCATCGCCCAAGTCCCCATCTCAATTACAAACACAAACGGTATGACAGTGTCAGAACGTTCTCTCCCGAAATGGGCGAGCGGGTATTATGACGGCGGCATTCACTTGGCATACTGTGCGGCTGGTGAACCTGTACTGAGTATCCTATATGCGCTCCTCCGACACGAGTGGGTCCATCTGTTAGTGCATCACTTGACGCAAGGACACTGCCCGATGTGGCTTAACGAAGGACTTGCACAAAACCTCGCACGTCCAATGTTCCAATCTGAACGATTTGCATTAGAACACGCGACCGAGAAAAAGGGGCTTCTCTCTTTCTCTACCTTAAGCGAATCGTTTAGCGAACTGCCTACGAAATCCCGGAAATTAGCCTATATCCAATCCGCAGCGATAGCTGATTTTCTCATTCAGCAATTCGGTTTCCCAAAAATTCGCGAACTCCTCTATGAACTCAGGAACGGCATTCAGACAAAAGACGCAGTCGAAAAGGTGTTTGAGCGAACTCTGGCAGAAATACCGTTAGCAGGTGCGTGCTGAGGAATAACTTCCAAACTTCCCATACCACAACATACAAACGATGACGAAATTAGATATAGGTATCCTTATTCTTGTCGCATTAGCCGGATTGAGTTGTTACCGTGCAGGTTTTACTCGAAGTGTTTGGGGGATATTCGCCCTCGGGGCAGGTTTCGCGACTGCCTGTCAATTTTGGCCCTCCCTCGCAAGATTCATTCAAAAATTCATAGAAAATCCGACCTTCGCGAAATGGGGGAGCATTGTTGCTCTGATTATCATTACCTCTATTATAGTTGACACGCTCTTTGAACGCATCCAGCGAATTATTGAGAAGGGAGTTTTGGGTTGGTTAAACCGTCTGCTCGGTCTCTGCTTCGGTATTGCTTCAGGCGGACTTTTAATCGCCTTCGCGCTCATTCTTCTCAATACCTATGCGGGTGACGGTTTCAAAAAGGAAATTGTGAACTCTCGTTTTGCTCCACAACTCCTTGATGTTGGTAATCGCGTTTGGGCAGTTAGTAAACAGCATGTACAAAAACAGCTCGATTCCAAATGAAAATTTTCCTTTCCGTTTCCGCTTTAATTTTCCTATGCGTCCTGCCAATGCGTGCCTCAGCATCGGCGTTCGACTTTGCAGATTCGCTTTTCCAAGAAGGCGACTACCTAAACGCCGCACATGAGTATAAACGGATCCTCTTTCTACACCCCGATACCACACATATCGACTTTATAGCCTTCCGTGTTGCCGCATCATATCAGAATGCTGGACAATTGGAGAAGGCAATTCGCGCCTATCAGTTTCTGATTGACACCTACCCGGACAGTCCACTTGTTGAACGTTCCACAAACAACATTGCTCAATGCCACATCCTCTTAGGTGATAAAGAACGTGGGATTGCTTCACTCGAAAATTTTCTTGCCAAACACAAGAGCAGCGATTTAGCACCGCTCGCGCACTTTACAATCGGAATGCTCCATATAGATAGAAAAGAATGGGCAGCGGCAAGTGGGATATGGAACGATGTCTTTTTAACCTATCCAGAAAGTCGTTTTGCTGAAGTAAGTGCAAAGTTAGCAGGTATCGTAGAAAACGTTGATGTTCTGCCCCGTCGTTCTCCGACAGTTGCGGGTGTACTCTCAGCGTTGGTGCCGGGAAGTGGACAGGTTTACAGTGGGAGGCGTGTAGATGGGTTCTATACCTTTATGAGTGTGGCAGTGTTAGGCAGCGCGAGCGTCTATTATGCCAGAAAAGAACGCTATGAAGTCGCTATCCCCGTAGCAGCCCTCGGTTTACTCCTTTACGGAAATAACATCTATCAGGGTATCCAAGCAGCAGAGACATTCAATCTGCAGCACGAAGAACGTTTTCGGAATCAAATCCAACAGGAAATCAGAGACTCGGGATTATTTGGGGCAATATCAATGCCAAAAGACAACGTTAAACTCACAGTGTGGCACGCCAGGTTCTGACATGTCAACAGCGTCTTGTTTACTCTCACTCATAGTCTTCACAATTAGTGGAGCCTCTTACGCGGAAAGTCAGCAGTATCGTTATGCAGAGCAGCTTTTTGAATCAGGCGATTATCAAGCGGCAAGACGTGCGTATAAACGGTTCCTGTTTGATCAGCCAGACACTCAACTCAGAGACGTAGCGGACTATCGGATTGCCGAGAGTTATTACCATCAAAACCTTCCTGAACTCGCTGAACGCCGCTTTCGAGAATTTTCAGCCACTCACCCGAATTCGCCGCTGCGGTTTCGGAGTCAGTTGATGCTTGGGCAGCTCCATTTCGATGCAGAGAAATACGCACTCGCACGAACAATGCTCTTTGAACTCCTAAACAGAAGTAAAGATGTAGAAGTCATAGCAGCAGCACACTATTTGCGGGGGTGGTGCTACGTTCACACGTCCGATTGGAACAAGGCAATCACGGAATTTCGCCGCGCGGACGCGTCTGAGAACAATCGCCCTGAAAGAAAAAAAGCGCGTCAATTAGCAGACACCGTTCTCAATGAAACACCACTATCCCTGAAATCACCCGAAATGGCAGGATGGCTCTCTACAATTATTCCCGGAAGTGGTCAGTTGCATGTAGGGAGCGTCAAAGAGGGAATCTTCGCAGCGGCAGTGACAGGCACATTCATCTATCTCGCGGCAGATGCCGTTCGTGAACGGCGATATGTCGATTGTGCAGGTATCTCTTTGGTTGGATGGCACTTCTACTGGGGCAACCGAACCGACGCTCGGCGACTTGCCTCCGAATATAACGAACAACGCGAACAGGAATTCATTGAAATCTTAAAACGTCAGGCTGACGGAGTTTTGCCGTAACCTCATCAAACAGCATCTGCTCAGACCGTTTACCACACCGCTTGTTTGAGGAATTCCAGTGCCATCAAGGTATGTCCCTCGGCATTCGGATGAACGCCGTCTTGGGTTGTCCAGAGCGCGCCGGGACGGGCATCAACAGCAAGATCAAAAGCAGCATTCGTGGGGATCAACCGCGCCCCAAATTCCTCAGCAAGCCTGTGAATGCTCTCGTTGTAAGCATCTACAGCCAACGGACGTGGCATGTCAACATCTTCTTCAATATAGAAAATTTCAAATAGAAAGAGCGAGGCATTTAATTCGTTTTTTGCGCGTGTGAGAATCCGACGGTAGCAAGCCTCCCAAATAGGCAGATAGTCTTCCGTAGAAATACCCTCTCCATGCTGCCGACTGGCGTTGTTGATACCGATTTTCACCGAAAGCCAATCAGGTTCCTCCGCAATCACATCAGCATCCCATCGAAGCTCTAAACCTTCTACAATATCACCACCAATGCCTTTATTGACATATGTGATGAGACGTTCCGGGTATTTCGCGGTGATGAGTTCCGTTAC
>VXZL01000188.1 GCA_009845505.1 Candidatus Poribacteria bacterium
TTGCAATTCAACGTTAAAAAGTGCTATAATTTGTTATCGTGATTCCATTATTTTCTTGGAGTGACGTATACTACTCTGCAGAAAATATAAAAAGAATCACAACGCTGACAAAAACCGACATCGGTTTACCGGTGGAACATCAGCATTAAAAAACGTGATTTGCATGCAGTACTGCGATCACCGAATGTAAAATCTGATGAGGTGCTGAGGCTTTGAGAAGCGCGCTTCTTGCTCGAAACCCGGAACCTTGTGAATATTGAAGAAAAGGAGATTTCATAGCTATGAAAAAAATCACAATCTTTATCACACTTGCTTGTGTTGTCATGATTACACCGATGGCACTCGCACAAAATTGGCAGCCAGCGGGTGATAACTGGATTGCAAAATGGTGGGGAATGGATCTGGTAACGAATACCGGTGGCTTTGGTACTTCTGCTGGTATTGATTATCTCGCTGAAGGCAGCAGCGGTCTTATCTCAAACGCTTCCGTTTCCACACGCGACGGTGCTGGAAAAACGGCGAACGCTATCGTCAACCTTCCGGATAACGGTGGTTCACTCGCTTGGTCGATCGTTGACATTAATGTTGAGGATCAGGTGAATATGTCGACAAGCCACGGGCATCCAGATGCAAGAGACATCACATGGCACGGCATTATTGCTATTATTTCACCCGACGAACGGACGACAGTAATGCACCCGGCGCACGATGACCACGCACAGATCTGGATCAACGGGGAGCAAGTCTATGACAACTCCGCGTGGACTGGCGGTGTTCAGGTCGTCACAACACCGACTGAGATTCAACTCAAGAAGGGTGAGAATTTCTTGCACTTCAAATGCGGTGAATCCGGTGGTGCCGATTACGTCAACCTCCACTTTGAACCCACGGACACTGATCTGCTCATCGCACCGACGACGAATAACCTCTTCTTAGATGTTTTGACACCTGTCGAGCCGCAAGGCAAACTCGCAACCCAGTGGGCAAACCTCAAACGGAACTAAGTTTATTTCCGAACAGAGAACCCGTATCCTTGCTTGGATACGGGTTTTTTGTTGTTTATTCCGGCTCCACAATCGTCAAATACTGATTGATAGACACCGCTGTTAGTTCTTGTGTTGCGCCGCTCTGCCAGACAATATTAATCTTCTCAACATGTTGGTTTTCACCTAAACCGAACAGGAGGCGCATATCGCTTCCTGATGCGTAACTTGAACCGCTCTTTACCTCCCGAATCTGTGCCACGCCTCCTGCTACGAGTCGGACCTTCGCGCCGATACCGTCGCGATTGCTACGGGTACCGACCAGTTTAAGACCCACCCAATTTTTCAGATTTCCACCATCGTTCCGAAGGAGAACAGCACGTTGATTGGAGCTCATGATGACAATATCGGTATCGCCGTCGTTGTCGTAGTCAGCCATAGCGGCGGCTCTGCCGACAAGTGGCTCTGTGAAATAGGAACCAGCGGTTTCTGAAACGTCCGTGTAACTGCTGTCTCCCTTGTTCCAAAAGAGTTGGTCGCGCTGCGCGTAAGTCTCATGGTCGGTTAAGATGCCGATAACATCTTGGGGGTGTCCGTTTGCACAGAACATGTCGAGATAACCGTCGTTATCGTAATCCAAGAAAAGCGGACTGAAGCCGACGAAGGGTAGTGTTGGCTGCTCCAATCCACTATCCGCTGTCGCATCAACGAAAAAAAGACCCTCCTCGTTCTTATAGAGGGTTGCCTTCTCCGAATTCGCAACGATGAGGTCAAACCATCCATCTCCGTTATAATCTCCGGCGTCCACACCCATAGAGCCTTCGGCGACTCCCTTTTCGTCATAACCGACCCCAATGAATAGGCTCTCGTCGGTGAAGGTGCCGTCCCCATTGTTGTGATACATGAAATTGCGGTTGGTATCGTTAGCGACGTAAATATCAGGGAATCCGTCGTTATCGTAGTCACAAGCGATTGCTGCCATGCCTCTGCCTTCGCTCGGATTTGTGACACCCGCCGTTTCTGCAATATTGGTAAACGTGCCGTCCCCATTGTTCCGGTAGAGCACATCCGGTGTTCCCTCGTAGCTGCGCGGATGTCCGTAACCGACAATACCTTTATAGGTCGTTACCGGCATCGATACTTCATACACGAGATAGTTGACGACGAAAATATCCAAGTCGCCATCGGCATCGAAATCGAGATAGACGGCTGCGATGCTCCAGAGGGAGTTATCAATCCCGGCGACTTCGGTGATGTCGGTAAAAGTGCCGTCTCCATTATTTCGGTAAAGCCTATCGTTTCCGAAGTTTGCGACATAGAGGTCGGCATCACCGTCGTTGTCAATATCGCCAGCGGAAGCCGCCATCCCGTAGCCTGCGTCCCCTACACCTGCTGTCTCGGTGACATCTATAAAATGCCCGTCTCCTTCGTTGCGATAGAGGACATTTCCGAGTTTGGCTTGTGTTGGATTTTGCGTCTCTTCGGGGATAGGACCGCCGTTAACAAAATAGAGATCGGCATCGCCGTCTGTGTCGTAATCGAAGAAGACGACCCCCGAACCCATCGTTTCAATGATGTGTTTGTGTTCAGTTTTACCGTTGTTGTGTTTGAATTGGATACCGACTGCTTCGGTGACATCCGTGAAGGTGGGAAGTTCTGCGGCAACACTGCCGATGGTTAGCAGGAGGAATATTTGTATGAATAGCCCAAGTTGCCGTTTATTCATAATGCGTGTAAATCAACGGGCAATGAATTGCCCTACTACAAACAGGAAATCGGTTTGTAGTAGTGCGATTTATCGCACGTAAGTTTATAGCTCGTTAGAATTTCTGTTGATTGTTAGATTTTATAATAGTTTGCAGTACAAGTAAACACACGTTAACCTACTTTTCGCTTTTTTCAGCAGTTTTTGCGAGTCGAAAACCGACAAAAGCGGTTTTCAGGTTCGGGTATAGATAAAATCGGAATGTCGTGCTGCACCGAGTGAGCGCATCGATCCATGAACCGCCTCGGAGAACCCGCCAACTGCCGACCGCTGGTCCCGTTGGATTCTTTTTTGGACGTTTTGCGGCGGCTTGTGAACTGTACGAATAATACACATCGCTGTACCAATCGGCTGTCCATTCCCAGGCGTTGCCAGCCATATCCAGGGCACCGTAATAACTTTTGCCTTTCGGAAAGCTCCCGACGGGTGCGATGCGGTTCTCGTAGCCATCCTTTGCCTCAGCAGTGTTCGCGTGCGGTTCCATTGCGCTCCCCCAGGGCCATATCCTGTTGGTATACCCGCGCGCCGCCTTCTCCCACTCCGCTTCAGTTGGCAGGCGCATCCCTTTCCACGCTGCATAAGCGGCAGCATCGTGCCACGATACACCAACAACAGGATAATTCGGGAACTGTTCAGCGCGTGCGGGCCAGTCGCCGATATGCGGGAGATGTGGGAAACTTTCGGGAGTGTGTTGAGGCGTTGCGTCTGGGACGTTGCTTTCTGATTGCGATTTCCAAAATTCGTAGTATTCGGCGTTCGTCACTTCGTATTTACCGATATAGTAGCCATCGAGATAGACTTTGTGCATCGGTCTTTCATCGGCGGCGCGACGCTCACTGCCCATCGTAAAGGTGCCAGCGGGTACCAATATGAGTCCTGGTTCTGCTGCGAGGATACCGAAACAGGTGCCGAAACTGAATATCAAGGTGCATACAATACCGAGACAACTATTTTTCTTTGGACATGAGATATTCATAAATGCGGTGATGCTCCTGCGCGAGTCGTTGGTTACCCATGCCTTGGTAGAGTCTTGAGAGGTTAAGATGGTAGAAGGGTTCTTCACCATCGAGTTCTATGGCTTTTTGGAACGCAACAATAGCATTTCGGCTATTGCCTTGCATCGCATAAAGGCTACCGAGGGTGTTGTAAAGGATGGCTTCGTTCGGCATGAGTTGGATTGCCTTGTTAGCGGCTTCCACTGCGGGTTTGGGATAGTTGAGGTTCATAAACGCTCGGCTCAGTCCGTGATAAAAGGTGGCGTTGTTCGGATCGAGTGCGATGCACTTCTGAAAGACCTGAACGGCTTGTCCATAGTTCTTTTGTTGCATGAGCAGACTGGCTAAACCTGTCCATGCTTCGAGATTGTTCGGTTCGTTGCGTGTAAGGCGTGTGAGACGTTCGTATTCGGCGTACTCTTTCTGATATTGTTGGAAGATTTGCATTTCCGCTCGGCTTTTCTCTCGATCGCCTAAGCGGAGGTACGCCGTCCCGAGTCCAAAGTGTGGGTCGGCATAACGGGCGGGTCCGAATGCTATCGCCTGTTTGAAGTTCTCTATCGCTTTAGCGTATTCTTTGAGATTGAGGTATGCAGTGCCAAGTTCGTAGTAGGTGCCTGCGGCGTTCGGTTTCAATGCGAGTGCCTGTTTCAAAATTGGGACGACTTCTGCGTATCGGCGTAGTCGGACGAGTGATTTGCCGAGCACCTCATGCCCGCGGGCGTGTTGGGGATCGAGTTCAACGACCCGTTGTAACGGCACAACTGCCTCTGCCCATTTATCGAGTTTGAAGTAAGCGACACCGAGTGAATAGAGTGCCTCGATATTATCCGGCATCAATGCGAGGGAACGTTGGTAGTTCTCGACGGCTCTGTTCAGAAGCTCTTCTTGAGCATACGCCATTCCGAGATAGTGTAAAATCTCAGCATGTTCAGGCTCAATGGCGAGCGCGGCTTCAAACGCGTTGATGGCTTCCTTATTATTCCCCTGAAATGTGAACACAAAGCCTTGCTCCACGTGTTGGACGTATTTGCTGTGGTCACTCGGTTCTGTATCGGCGATACCGAATAGTGGTGCACAGAGTGAAAGGAGAGTAGCAATTGTCAACCAATTTCGCATGAGACTTGTCCTGATTTTTTCCTGTTTTATTCGGTACTGTTTGATGGTATGTTTTCATTTTAACCTGTAGTGGGAAAAAAGTCAAGGGTTTCGACTTCTGCACTTCTGCGTCCCCAAAAACCCAATTGACACCAACCCTTCTTTTTGATAAAATGCCTCCATGCCACGAAAAAACAAAATTCTCAGTATCGGTGATACCGCACCACTCTTTACGCTCCCCTCGCATCAGCGAGTGGAGATTTCGCTTGAAGTGTATCGGGACGTTCAGAACGTCGTTTTAACCTTCTTTAGGGGGACATGGTGACCGAACAGCCGCCGCCAGTTGGCGACGGGGCAGGAATATATGGAGGCATACTCGGAATGGACGGCTACGCCGCTCGCGATTGCTGGACAGTGGCCCCGTGAACTCCGGGGTTATGCCGATAAAAATCGTATTACATTCCCGCTGTTGGTTGACAAGACGCGAGAGGTC
>VXZL01000520.1 GCA_009845505.1 Candidatus Poribacteria bacterium
GGCATTGATTGCCTTGCTGCTCAGCGGAAGCAATCAACATCTCATTCGATTCCATAAGCCATATAGTTTCAATACAGCCGCCGAAGCCACTATTGAAATCATTGATACTACTCTCGTTCTTGATATTGAATCAAAACCCGCTGTGCGAAACCAGATTGGACAGGCTGGGGCTACCGGAAAAAATGGAGACACAGACTCACAGATTTCCGAGAAAGATTCAGTATATAATGCCCCGCTCGGTTTCTCTCATTTTTCTACCTCACATTGGGAACTGATAACCGAAATTCCGACCAAGAGAACGAACTTCTCCACTGTTGTCGTAGATGATAAAATTTATCTCATTGGTGGCACTCTCTTTGAAAATGGACGCGGCCCCTTTGGGCTTTCAACCGTGGAAGTCTATGACCCCAAAACGAACATCTGGCAGAGAGGCACAGATATGCCAACACCACGTGCCGGTGCGAGGACAGCGGTTGTCAATGGAACTATCTATGTCTTCGGAGGCTATAGTGGGATAGACAACCGCGGTGAAAACTTCAAATTTCTGGATATCGTAGAGGCTTATGACCCTCAAACAGATACATGGGTTAGAAAACAGGACATGCCCTTTCCTTGTAGCAATTTCGGCATTGGTGTGGTTGCTGGAAAGGTCTATACCATCGGAGGTTTAGCGGATTCTAATAAAGAAGAGTCCAACTCACTTAAGTGGACAGACCGCGTTGAAGTCTACGATCCACAGACTGACACATGGGCAGAACGTGCGAAGATGCCGACCCGGCGCGATTACTTCGGGGTAGGCGTTGTCAACAATCGCATTTATGTCATCGGCGGACGTGGATGGCCACAAGTCGGGAACCCGAGTGGAACCTTTCTGACCGTCGTTGAGGAATATAACCCAGAAACCAATCAATGGCGAAAGAAAAATGATATATTGGACCTGAGGCTCTATTCCTCAACGGTTGTTGTTGACGATCAAATCTATTTAATTGGTGGTTTCGTTTGGCAAGACGGACTCCGTAGGGATCCTGCGACTGTAGATGTCTATACGCCAGAAACAGAGGAGTGGAGCGATATTCCGCCAATGCCAACGGGAAAGACCCCGTTTGGTGTAGCAATTGTTAAGGGTAAAATTTACGTTTTCGGCGGCGAGGGGGAGAACGGAGAATTTCTACCAACTGTCGAGGTGTTTAACACCGATTTTCATGCCGTCGATGCAATAGGCAAACTGCCCGTGTGCTGGGGAGAACTCAAAGCACAACTCCAAAATTAAACGGGTTTAATCTTATGGTTCCATAGAAAAAACAGACGATATCTGAGACGCCATCCTCAATAATTGATTCTCAGAGCCCCGCTTATCCGCAGATTTTCTCCAAATTGCCCGCCTATCCTCACATCCCCTTTTAAAATTACGAATATGCAACCTTCTTCTCCACAATATGTGTCACATGTCACAAGCCGATATTATTGATTGGAGAATATGCATGAAAAACGACGACCCTAAATGGATTGAACACGTTATAGCAGGCGATGAAGATGCTTTCACTGCTCTCGTGAAAAAATACGAAAAGCAGATACACGCCTTCGTATGGCGGATGGTAAAAGACTATCACATCGCCGAAGAAATCACGCAAGATACTTTTCTCAGGGCTTACGAAAAACTTTGTACGCTAAGAGACCCGAATCGCTTTTCAGGATGGCTCTATATGATTGCCACTCGCCGTTCTCTCACATGGCTCGGAGAAAAAAGGATTCCGATGCAATCCTTAGAAGCGATGCGTGAAGCAGAAATAGAGTCACTGTTCTATGCCCAATACATGGCTGAACAAACTGAAAAATTAGCGACAGAAAAGCAACGTGAAGTGGTTAAGCGTCTCCTTCAAAAACTACCAGCGCGTGAGCGGACAGCAGTCGTGCTTCACTACCTCAGCGAAATGACGTGTGAAGAAATTAGTGATTTTCTGGACGTATCGCCGAACACGGTTAAAAGTCAACTCCACCGCGCCCGGAGGCGACTCAAGAAAGAAGCGTCTATGGTTCACGAAACCTTAGGTGACTTCCAACGCTCAGGCGATCTCATGGAGGACATCACGAATTGGATTCAGATGAATGAACCTGGCGTACGGCGTTCTGTAAACGTCCTATCTGCAACTTCGGAAAATACTCTTTACGCAGTTATAGGGGGCGAAAGCATCTACAAATTACCCGCGGGTGAGGAAGCGTGGCAATTTGTTAACGCTGATTTTCTGCGTCAAGACACGCACGGCACAATACCGATAGCCGAGCGCGATGGCACCCTCTATATTATTCCGTCCGATGAATTGTTCGCCTCAACTGATGGAGGCGTTACATGGCATTCGATGGGGTCTTGTCCAAAAGGTTACACACAGGAACTGATAGTAACGGAAGATACCTTTTACCTCTGCCTGAGTGAGGGCATTTTCCAGTCCAATGATGCTGGCAATTCATGGGAAGCCATGAACGATGGCTTGGAGAATGGCTTGGTAGAACATTCTGGAATTCAGGCATTACAGAGATACCACGGCACCCTATTTATAGGAACCTCCGTTGGTCTCTACCGCCTTAACGCAGAAACCTGGGAACCTTTGCAATTGCCGGTAGACAACATTGTGTGGGTGCGCGCCCTGGCAGTCTCTAAAGATTATGTATATATCGCTGCGGTGGTGAATATTTTAGAAGGGCCTGAAACATCGGAAGAAAATTTCAAGCCATTGCGGAACGGTGAAAAACGCTCATGGTGGATTCTCCGATCAATCGATGGTGGTGATTCCTGGACGGATATAACACCTGCAGACCCATCAAATCTAATGGGTATCCTACCTCGGATAACACTACTCGCGGCAGGAAAAACGCTTTTGGTGATCGGAACGGATGATGGGGTCGTGGCGCGATCGCATGACAGCGGAAACACATGGATATCACCAGAGTTGTCAGTGATCACCCCTATGCAGTTCAGCGTACGCAATGCCGTGGCGTTGAACGAAAACACATTTTATACCGGTGGCAGTACCGGAATTCACCGTTCAACCGATGGCGGGAAAACTTGGCACCGATTTAATACACGCTTTGAAAGCCGTGTGGACAGTTTAGCCAGTTTCACAACAGGTACAGCACCAAATACATCCACAGGACTTTACGCGACGGTAGGTCCAAATCTGGTCAAATCAACGAATGGTGGTAGATCGTGGGAGGCTATAGGTGTAGCGTCAGAGACGAAAAAACGCCAATATAAGGAAGCCCCCGCCTGTATCGTCCAAGTCGTAGAAACTGACGGCGTACTTTACGCCAAAGCTGTTGGGAACAACACCAAAACCGTTATTTTTCGATTATCTGCTGATGGTCATGTGTTAAGCCATCCTGCAGAAACGCCTCCGTCTTTCGATTCGGTGAAACTCATGTGTCACGTGTTAGGTGGACAGAATTTTCCGTTCAAAGATAGACGACAATTAGGACAAGGGTTTCACATTGCTCTCTCTTCTGAAATTGAACCATTGTCAAACGAACTAATACACGAAAATCCCGATTTTGGGGCAGAATCGTTCTTAAAACAGTTAATACAGGTGCAGGCAGATGCCCCACTGGCGTATGAATTGATGTGGGAGGGTTTGTGGGGCAGCTTCGCTGTGAGTGGTGAAACGTTCTACATGGAATACAACTATAAACTCTTCAGATGGGAACCGGGGGAAACTGAATGGTTCTACACAGGCGTAGAGGAGGCCATCGAACTGACACGTGACAACGTATGGCGAGGTTTTAAAATCGTTGCATCGCGGGAAAGGGTATATGTCGGTAAACGGGATGGCCATCTCCTACAATCGCTTGACGGCGGAGACAGTTGGAATGATATTACACCGAACTTCCCATTCTCTGTAGAACATTTCAAAGAGATAATCTTTGCGGATTCAATAATTCACGTTGCAACTGATAAAGGGGTTATTCGTTCAAAAGACGGCATTACTTGGAATGTGCTTACCGATAAAACGAAAGCACCTCTTGTCATCAAATCATTCGCAACAGCGGACAATTCTATCTATGGTGCAAGTGATGCAGGCATCTATCGCTTGCAGAGAGATATAGGCGTTTGGGAGCAGGTTGCACCCGAAATTTCGGGGGTTGTGACCTCTCTCGTTGTTGATGAAGATATGTTCTACATTGGCACGGAACAGCGCGGCGTGCTACGCTTCAAACGCTCCAATTAGTAGGCACCTATTCTTGTAGAAAATGCTGTTCAAAGTGAAAGAGAAAAGATATGCGTTTAATCGAAGGAATATTCGTCGCTTTTGCTGCGATCTATGCTAACGAGTTGCGCTCGTTGCTAACGATACTTGGTATTATCATCGGGATTGCTTCAGTACTCGCGATGATCGCTATCGGAGATGGTGCGAGAACTATTGTCCTTGAAGAAGCCCAAAAACAGGGTGGCGTTAATCAATTCACGATGTACTGCATAAGTATCAAGAAGGTTGGTGATGTTTGGGTCGCGAATCGCAGTAACGAATACTTCAAATACGAAGACGTTTTAGCAATTGAGGCGGAGTGTCCTTCCGTTACACTAACCGTGCCACAGATTCCGGCGTGGGGTGGTGTTCTCGCGCAAGTTACCGGACGCACTGAAACCCGAACCAGTTATAACGGTGTGAACGCTTCTTTTGCAGAAGCGATGGATTGGGACATTCGGGAAGGACGTTTCATCTCCGATGAAGACCTTGAGAGCGAAGCGAAAGTCTGTGTCCTTGGTGCCGATGTTGCTTCTGACCTGTTCGGAGATGCCTCCCCTATTGGAAAAGAGATTAAAATCGCGAGAGGTTCGGGAAATAACAGAGAAAAGGAACGTTTGACGGTTATCGGCACAATGATGCCTCGACAACAATACCTGCGTTTCGGATTCAGTTTGAGTGCACAAGTCTTTATTCCTATTACAACAACCCAGACACGCTTTACTGGCTCTGATAAGATTCAGATGCTTTCAATCCAAACCAAGACTGTAGCGGATATCCCTCGCGCAATGGAAGAGGTAAAAGCGACAATACGAAAGCAGCACAGAGGCAAAGATGATTTCTTTGTCACTTGGGATATGAAATCTGGTATGAGACAATTGGACAAAATCAGCGCGGTGATTAAAATCGCTTTAGGAAGCATCGCAGGTTTTTCGCTATTGGTCGGTGGTATCGGTATTATGAATATGATGTTAGTCGCCGTGGCAGAACGGACCCGTGAGATTGGCTTGCGAAAGGCAGTGGGTGCTAAAAGCAGAGACATTTTGATCCAGTTTCTGATTGAATCAATGGCCATGTGTGGTATTGGTGGTGTACTG
>VXZL01000570.1 GCA_009845505.1 Candidatus Poribacteria bacterium
CATATTAACTATCAAACTAATTGTGACAGACTACTAACAGTTTGTGGTACAGGTGTTCACATATTTTCGGGCTTTACTATAACATTTTGTTTTTGCTGTTTTCATAGGTGTTTGGTTTAATGAGATTGTGCTTGATAGATACTTACTTCTCTGCTAAAATAGGCAAATAATTCACGATTGGAGAAGATGTTATGCATGAATTTGTGGTAAATTCAGCGAAGTTACGGGATTTCGCTCAAACGCTTTGCGAAAAAGCAGGACTCCGTTCGGAAGATGCGGCAACAATCGCGAGGCATCAGGTGCTCACCGACTTACGCGGTGTCCATTCACACGGGACACGTGCCTTGCCGGGCTACCTCAACCTCGTTCTTGAGGGTAAGATGAATGCGAAACCCGAACTTCGTATTGCAACGGATGGACCGAGTTTCGCCGTTGTTGATGGCGATAACGGGATTGGACATCTTGCAAGCACATTGGCAATGGAAACAGCGATAGCAAAAGCCGAGACAACCGGTATTGCGGCGGCAGGTGTCCGCAATGCTGGGCATTTCGGGGCAGCGGCGTGCTATTCGATCATGGCGGCATCAAAACAGATGATCGGGTTTTCGACAACGAACACTGGTGGTGCCTCTATTGTAGCACCGGGCGGCGCGGCGGCGGTAGTCGCAAACAATGCCATGAGTTACGCCTTGCCTGTTGGTGATGGTCACCCAATCGTCCTGGATATGGCATGTGGGGTTTCAGCGTGGGGGAAAATCGGCACACTCCGAATGTATGGTAAACCGATTCCTGAAGGATGGCTTATAGATGAGACAGGTCAACCGACGAGCGATCCAGATAAGGGACGTTTCCTCGCACCCGCAGCGGGACCTCGTGGTTACGGATTAGCACTCATCATGGGTATCCTCGCGGGTCCTCTATGTGGCGGTTTGATGGCGTGTAATAAATCCGGCGATCCATCTGAACACTTCTTTTTCGCGCTGAATGTTGCGAGCTTCACGGATTACGAAGGGTATGCCGAGGAAATCCAGCGCGGTATCGGTAAGATTCACACTTCAAAAACAGCAGAAGGCGTGGCGCAAGCCTATCTTCCCGGTGAAATCGAGTGGAATAACTACGATAACTATCTTGAGAACGGCATTCCGATCCATGTAAACCATCTACGTGGTCTCGCGGACCTCGCAGAGAAGTTAGATGTCTCAATTTGTTGGGAATGGTAAGAAATAGACAATAACACCTCAATGTCTCAATCCACAATCAAAACCTAAAGAGAGGAGGTAATAATATGGCAGAAACCAAAGAAACTGTAGATGGTGGCACGCTTCCCGATTGGGAGGTCGATGACTTACCTGCACCACCACCGTATCAATTTGGGAAAGCGTTTCGGAATATCTTAGGTCCCGGTATTATTGCGTTAGGGGGTTCAATTGGAAGTGGTGAGTGGCTGCTGGGTCCTGCGATTACCGCACAATACGGGGGTAGGTTGCTCTGGATTGCGACAATCGCCATCTTGCTTCAGGTTATCCTGAACACAGAAGCAATTCGCTATACACTTTACACCGGCGAACCGATGATGAGCGGTTATATGCGATGTAAACCCGGCGCGCCTTTTTGGATGACTTTCTACTCAGGTATCAACTTTTTCGGGATTTGGCCCGGCTGGGCGATGACGGCTGCAACGGCATTGGCTGCCGCATGGCTCGGCTATATGCCACAAGACGCAGATGGCGGGACGGTGCGTGTGTTCGCATATCTCATCTTTTTCTCCTGCTTAGGGATTGTGCTATTCGGTGGAAAAATTTACAACTCGCTTGAGAAAGTACAACTCTTTATGGTCATTTGGATCATCAGCTACCTTGTCGTCATAGACCTGTTTATGGTGTCGCCGAAAGTCTGGTGGAGCGTTATCAAAGGGTTCTTTAGTTTCGGAGCACTCCCGACTGCAGGAGAAAACGGGCAGGTCAATTGGCTGTTGGTCGGTGCATTCGCGGCGTATGCGGGTAGCGGTGGCTTAGGCAATGTTGGCATTACGCATTACGTCCGCGATAAAGGGTGGGGCATGAGCAGCCTTGTCGGTGCGATTCCCTCCATGATTGGTGGCCAGCACGTAACCCTCTCACACTGGGGCAAAGTGTTTCGTATTACACCCGAAAACCTACAGAAGTTCAAAGAATGGTGGAAATATGTCAAGTTTGAACAGTATTATATTTGGATGATCGGGTGTTTCGTCGGTATCGCGTTGCCTGCAATGTTGACCTTGCAGTACGTGCCTCAGGGACAGGAGATGGAACAGTGGTCGGCAGCGGCAATGCAAGCGGAGGGACTTGAGGAAAAAGGTGGTAGGAGTCTCTGGTATCTCACACTGCTCTGCGGTTTCTGGGTCCTGTTCTCGACACAACTCGGTGGCGTAGATGGCGTGCCGCGCGGTTTTACCGATATTATCTGGACTGGGGTAAGACGGGCAAGAAACTTGGGTGAAAATAGCGCGAAATGGATTTATTATCCAATTCTGGCGGTTTATATTGTCTGGGGCATCATTGCAATGTATCTCGCCAAACCGTTCTTTATGATCCTCGTATCGGCAACGATTGGTGGGTATCTACTCGTATTTTCGGCATTACATACGCTTTACGTGAACCGAAAATTCTTACCGCCAGAGATCCAAGCACCGTTGTGGAAACAGATTGGATTGGTACTGTGCGCTGGGTACTATTCGATTTTCGGGACTATCACCGTCTATCAAAAAGTGCTTGTGCCTTATGTTTTCCCGATTTTCGGGTAAGCTGCCTCATTAAGTAGGGCTATGCCTGGATCAAAACTTGCTTTGACTTTGTATCCAAGATAGGATATACTATAGACATAGGCAATGACTTCTGGCTATGCCCTTTCAAATATTCGCAAACAGGGGGAACCCAATGCAAGCAAATGAACAGATCCTCCAAAAACTGGCGGATATAGAGAAGCGTTTTACAAATCTTGAGTCCGATGTAAAAGCACTTGATGCTGCACAGAAGGCACGTGACGACCTCCAGAAAGTCCAAAACGACGCACAAGAACAGCGATTGAACCGGATCGAGTCTGAATTGAAGGAAACTCGAACGGAAATGATTGAGCTCCGAAAAGAGGGTACCGACCTGCGTGTGAGTCAGACGAGAGTTGAAGCAAAACTTGATGGGCTTATTGATCAAAGGAACAAAAAATTGACAAAAGTGAAACTGGAAAATAACCGGAATCGTCGCTTCTATTCTCATCGGTGTGGCAGCCTTCTTGAAATCTTTCTTTTTCGGATAAGCTGCCTCTCCCCCCGGCGATAGCATATCTTGCAAGATTGAACTGCTACATCTCACGTCCTTTGGTACTCTCCAATAATTGTCTCTCCAAGGCTTTCTATTGAGGTTTCCCTCGCAAGCACATCAACCTTCACACCATTCTCTACGGCTGTCTTTTGCGTTGTGGGACCAATCACGGCGACCTTGACATCAGCGAGTAATACTTCAGGAGCATGTGTCGGGAACATCTCCAAGAAGTTTGTAACCGTTGAGGAACTGGTGAACGTGACGATATTAATCCTGCCGCTCAAGAGGTCGGCTTCAATTTCATCTCGATTTTTGCTTACGACTTTGATGGTATCGTAGAGAGCGACCTCATCAACAATTGCCCCTTTCTCGCGCAAACCGTTGGGTAGGTAGGCAGTGGCGATTTTCGCGCGTGGCAGGAGTATTTTTTTCCCCCTCATGTCCTCCATTTCAGCAGCGATAGCACTTCCACCGGAGTGCGATGGAACAAAATCGGGATGAATGCCGATGTGGTTAAGAGCATTCACTGTTTTTGGTCCAACGGCACAGATTTTGTTTGTGTTGAATGCGCGAGCATCCTTCCCATTTTCGCGTAAGCGTTCATAGAAGATTTCCACGGCGTTAACACTTGTAAAGATAATCCAATCATATCCTTTCGGAGAAGGTATGTCCACGTTCTCAATAGGTTGAATCTCTATGGTAGGGAATTGGATAACTTCGGCACCGTTTGCCTCCAAAAGTTCAGCGAACCCGCTCGCTTGGGCACGGGCGCGTGTAACGAGGATTCGCTTCCCGAAAAGCGGTTTGGTGTCAAACCATCGGAGTTGTTCACGGAGCCGGTTCACTTCACCGACGACGATAACTGCCGGACTTTCCAGTTGGGCTGCTTCAACCTTTTGAACAATATCATCCAAGGTGCCTTGGACGACCTGCTGTTGTGGTGTGGTCCCCACACGGACCAAACTCACAGGGGTTTGCGGGTCTCTGCCGTGTGTTATAAGCCGTTCAGCAATCTGATGCAGATGGGCAACACCCATGTAGACGACGAGCGTATCTACCGCTGTGGCAAGATGCTCCCAATTGATGTTTGAATCGGGACGCAATGCGGCGGAATGCCCTGTAACAAACGCTACCGACGAAGCATAGTCGCGATGTGTGACAGGAATGCCAGCATAAGCGGATGCAGCAATCGCAGAAGTAATCCCCGGAACCACCTCAAACGGAACACCCGCCTCGGTGAGAGCGACTGCCTCTTCGCCACCCCTTCCGAAGATATAAGGGTCCCCGCCTTTGAGACGCACGACCACTTTACCGGCTTTCGCATGTTCAACAAGCATCTGATTGAGTTCAGTTTGGCGCGTCGCTCGGATTCTTGGGTCGGGCGCTCGGATTTTCTCGGTGTGCGCCGGGCAGTGTTCCAAGAGGGCATCGTTCAGCAATAAATCATAGATGACAACATCTGCGCGTTGGAGACACTCTACACCTTTGAGTGTGATAAGTTTTTGATCGCCTGGACCCGCACCTACAATATAAACAATGCCGGTATCCGATTTATCTGAAGATGCGTTCATCAGGAGTTCTCCTATAACCTCAACAGTTCAGTTGCCCCACTACTTTGAAGTTTTTCGGCTACGATTTCGCCCAAGTATTTTGCTGCATCAGGTGTCCCGGTGGCAGTCTCTACAATACGATGGATTCCTTCCGGGTGACACACGGCGGCAATAAGCGAAAGTTCACCATCAGCATGCCAAGCATGCGCACCCACAGGGATTTGGCATCCACCGCCGAGGCTTTCCAATACAGCCCTTTCAGCAGTAGCCTCAGCAACCGTCTGCGAATCGTTGAGAGGTGCGAGCAAAGCCTCGACAGTCCTATCGCCTTCCCGTGCTTCAATCGCCAGGGCACCCTGTCCGACAGCGGGGACCATCCGTTCTATATCAAAATATTGTGTGATAATTTCGGGTTCGAGGAGGCGTTTGATTCCCGCCGCAGCGAGTATAATGCCGTCAAGGTCAGTTTCACGAAGTTTGCGTAAC
>VXZL01000410.1 GCA_009845505.1 Candidatus Poribacteria bacterium
TGAGTTTTCACTATAAAGATGGGTATCTCTACTGCGAAGAAATGAGAGTTAAAGACATCCAGGAACAGGTACCCTACAGTCCATTTTATCTCTACAGCCTCGCGCAGTTGGAGGCAAATTACGCTGCATATCAGAAAGCACTTGACGGCATCGATTCGATTATAGGCTATGCAGTTAAAGCCAACAATAACCTTCACCTGCTCAAACGTCTCAGTGCACTCGGCAGCGGTGCAGTCCTTGTCAGCGGAAATGAATTGAAGGTGTCGCTCGCGGCAGGGTTCGATCTGAGACGGACAATTTTAAACGGGAACGGGAAAACGCTTGCGGAACTCAGTCTCGCCGTTGAACACGGTGTGCTCATTAACATCGACAGCGAATTCGATTTAGCACATATTCGGCAGACAGCAAAAAACCTCGGCAAACCCGCAGATGTGCTTATTCGTATCAACCCAGATGTGGATCCGGGAGTCCATCCCTATGTTTCCACAGGCATGAAAAATTCCAAGTTCGGCATCCGTAATGAACGGTTGGACTGGTTTTTGAACGAAATTCGCAAGGACAATCTACTGAATTTAGTGGGTGTGCACTGCCATTTGGGTTCGACAATTAAGGAGGTCCGAATCTTCCGAGATGCCACAGAGATTATGCTTGCCTTTATGCGTGCGATCCAAGCGGAAGGTTTCTCAGTGCGCTATCTCAATATCGGCGGCGGTTTGGGTATCGACTACGAACGCACGGGTGAGGAAATCCCGACTCCTTCTGATCTCATCGATTCTATCCGAGACCTGTTGTCTGAGGATATTACGCTTATTATTGAGCCGGGTCGTTCTCTTGTGGGCAATACCTCTATCTTTGTTAATCGCGTTACGGGCGTAAAGACCAACGGTAATAAGCACTTCATTGTTACCGATGGGAGTATGTCGGAATTGATCCGTCCGAGCCTTTACGATGCCTATCAACACATTCAGTTTATCGAACCCGTTGATGGGGTGGTCGAAACGTACGATGTCGTTGGTCCTGTCTGTGAATCTTCAGATTTTCTGGGCAAAGGACGTGCGCTTCCGACCCCGCACGAAGGAGCAGGACTTGTCGTTTGCGATGCGGGTGCCTATTGCCACGCCATGAGTTCCAACTATAATCTAAAGATGCGTCCACCGGAATACCTTGTTGACGGTGGTAGTTTTACATGTATCCGTCGAGTTGAAACATTAGACGACTATTTGCGCGTTTTCGACGTATAGCCTGTTTGGGCAGGTGCTCGCGCCTGCCCGTTGTCCCTACAAGCGTTCCTCCAAAAACGCAATCCCTGCCTCCAAATCAATTTCATGTTCACCTTGAAAATGATCCAGCACCAACCGATCAGGTTTCCCCGATGCTGTATAGATTTTCTCCAATTGTTCAAAGGCCTCTAATGCATCAGTCTCAATGAAACAGAGATCATCAGAGCCGATTTGCGCCATACACGCCCGCGGTGCTATTAATCCCGCCACGTCAGCAATATCGCCAGCTTTCCGAAGCCCGAACATAAACTGCGAGCCACACGTATTTCCGCGTCCGCGGTCGTTTAGCGCGTCTGTCAATGTGCTAAGATAACAGACGATAACAGCCGCCTTAATCCGCCGATCCAAGGCGGAAATGTACGTCGTCATCGTTCCACCAAAGGAACATCCCATACAGCCCAACCGCCGACCATCGACTTCAGAACGCGACTGGAGATAGTCCAAGCACCGTTGACCGTCTGCGATATTCAGCTGCAGGAGTTGATAACCGAAATATCCAAACGCGAGATAGGCGATATTGCACCCGTCGCGACTCGGACGACGCACCCACTCATCTCTATCTTTGCGTTCACCAAAACATCGCCAATCCGGCGCGAGTGTCACAAAGCCGCGCTTTGCCAATTCTACGGCGTACTGTTTCTGATAGTCTTCTACAATCCCGACTGCGCCATCTTTACCAATGCCGTGTCCATGTGCACACAGGACCGCTGGTGCAGGATTCTCCGCGCTTGCGCCATCTGGGATTAAAACGTAAGCCGGAATGGAAGAGAACGGATCTGGATTGAAGATAATCTTCTCCCGTGTGTAGCCATCGTGTTGTGTTCGTTCAAGCGTTTCAACTTCCAATGGTACGGTTTCTGGTGAAGGTCCTAAGTCCTTAACGACATTACGCCGGAATTTCCTTCGCCATGTTTGCCATTCGGCTTTTGTTGTACCATCGAAGTGAAGGGGTGGCGTTGCCTTCAGAAGCTGTTCAACGCCCTGTTCTGCTGTCAAAAAACGCTGTGCTGTCATAATCTGTCTCCTCTCGCCTATGATGAATTCCTGTTATAGAAAATCACTTATCTTTCCTCTATCTATACCGCAAATCAAAGAAAAAATCAACTGTTATTTTCTTACAATCCGACCGCGTAAAAAAAGAAAAACGCGGTAATACACCGCGCTTTTCGGAGTTTTTGCTTATAGATGAGCTTGGAAAGCACACCTACAAACAGACGCTATTAACATCCTTGCATACAATGCAAATTACTTCAAAATGACCATTTTTCGCGTTGATAAAACTGTGTCTGCATGGAGTTGATAGAAATAGACACCGCTTGCGACGCGTTCACCAACATCATTTCTGCCGTCCCAATACGCCGCACGCTGCTGCTCGGTGTAATAACCTTCCGACTGATGTCCGAGCACCAAGGTACGCACCACGTTGCCTTTCGCGTCGTAGATGATAATTTTCACATCAGCTGGTTTTGCTAACTGATAGGGTATCCACGTCTCCGGGTTGAACGGATTCGGGTAGTTTGGCAACAATGCAGTTTCTACTGGCACTGCTTTGGTTTCCGTTGTCAGCGTTGTCAAGAGCTCTTCCAGTACTTTAACGCCCCTCTGGAAGGCTTCATCCGTATGGTTTCCGTACTGTTTAGCGTTGTTGATCCAGTGTTGAAGCCTTTCGGCTGTGAGTACCCCAAACATCTGTGAAGATACCGGTGGAGCCGCTGCTGCGGCCTCAAGCAAGGTAATAATTCGTAGCACGTCTTGACGATCAACGACACCATCACCAGTGACATCTGGATTTGGATGTACGTCATCAGCGACAGATTGCCCGAAGTAGCGTATAATCTCTATCAGATCGTCCACATTCACAACACCGTCAAGATTAATATCCTCGGGTACGGCTTTGGGCAATCTGTTCATATCCCACAGCAAAACGGTTCCACTTGATCCCAAGCTTACCAACGTATCGTCGGGTGTGAATGCTAACCAATTTGTGTCTGCCGAGGAACCAAAAAGTGTCCGCTGGACTTCGCCCGTGTGGGCGTTCAACAAGCGAATCACGCGCCATCCGCCAGCTGCCAACGTCTGACCATCCGCGGACAACGCCAGTGCTTGACCTGAAGTATTCTCAATAGTTCGCTTGAGTTGACCGTTCCGAGGGTTCCAAAAACGAATCTCACCCCAGTCCCCACTCACCAGTGTGTTGCCATTAGGCAAGAAAGCGAGGGACTGAACACCGTCTGTATGTCCTTCAAGGGTCTGTTGGAGTTGACCTGTCTGAGCGTTCCATAAACGAATTGTTCGATCCCAACTCCCACTCACTAAGGTTTTACCATCTGGTGAGAACACGAGGGTAATGATAGGTTCAGTATGTCCAGAAAGTGTCCGCTGAAGTTTGCCATTATTGGCGTTCCACACAAGAATTGTCCCATCCAAACCCTCACTCGCTAAGGTTTTACTGTCAGGTGAAAATACTATAGGCCCGACACCTATACCCTCCAAAGGAAGGGTCTTCTTGAACCAATCTGTGCGAGTATTCAACAAACGAATCCCAGGATCCCTATCCGTGGCGGCAATCCCCAGCGTTTTACCATTAGGTGAATACGCGAGGTTAACGCCTCGTCCCTCTATATTAAGCACCTTGTTGAATCGCCCATTCAGCGTGTTGTAGAAAAAAATCTCCTCCTCATTTGTAATCGCTACGGTTTTGCCGTTGGGTGAGAGTGTGGCTCCTCTAAAATTAAAGTGACTCCCAATAGTTAACTTGCGCGAGCCAGTTCTGGTGCTCCAGAGACTGATAGTCCCATCCCAACTGTTACTCACCAATGTGCTGCCATCTGATGAAAATAGGAGGGAACTAGCACTATTCGTAGCTCTAATAAGCGTCCGTTGGTGTTGACCTGTGTTCGAGTTTAAAAAAAGGATGTCTCCTCCCTGTGCAACTGCTATCTGCCTGCCATCAGGAGAATATGCAACGGAGTCGTTCCAGTACTCAATCGTTCTTGTGTTTTTCCCGGTGTTAGGATTCCATAAGCGAATTGTTCTATCTCGCCCCCCACTTACGAGTGTATTATTGTCGGGTGAGAATGTAAGGGAGTGAACGCTCTCTGTATGTCCAGTAAGCGTCCTTAGGAGCTTACCCGTGCGGGCGTTCCACACACGAATCGGTTGACCCTCGTGGACACTCATAGCACTCACCAATTTCTTGCCATCGGATGAAAACACAAGAATCGAGACATCCCCTGCAGGCCCAGAGAGGGATAATTTACGTTCCCCCGTCTGAGCGTTCAATAGATCAATGCCTTGCCATCGGCCCGCTGCCAGCGTTCGGCCATCTGGAGAATATGCAAGGGACCTGACTTCTTGCCCCGCAAAGGTTGTTTTGTGTGCTTGGGTGCTTGGATTCCATAACCGAATCTCTTTGCCGCTCCCACTTGCTAACGTCTTACCATCCGGTGAATATGCAACGGAATTGACCGGATCTGTATGTCCAGTGAGGAGGGCAATCTCGGTGCCAGTCTGAGCCTCATAAAGCCAAACCCCGATACTTGTTGCGGCGGCGAGCTGCATGCCATCAGGCGACAATGCAACATCATTCACCTGACCTTTGCCGATGCGCGCTTTGACACCTGCAGGTAGATGCCATTGTGGTGTGTCTTGGGCAAAACTGCTCGTCAGAAATAACATGGGAACAAACAAAAAGATAACGCTCAAAAAACTGATTTTTTTCATCAATTTTTTCTCCTTTGTGAATGTGATTCAATCGAGCACAAGTTCAAGGATCGGACGAAATCCAAGAAAAAAGTCTGCTGCTGAGTCGTTGCCTCTTGACATACTCTCTGTGCTAAAGCACAGAGATTCTTAGAATTCTGCACTTTGCGTGAGATCGTGCGATCAACGACCACTGCTTGCGTAGCAAGTCTTACGAAGCCTACTGCAACAGTTAATGCCCTAACTGCGACACCGAAGTGTCCTCAAGAACGTTTTGAGTCGTATATTTCAAGTGGGATGTGCTTTTCAGCAAATTCTTTCCCTACTCACGACTGTCAAGCATATTT
>VXZL01000183.1 GCA_009845505.1 Candidatus Poribacteria bacterium
ATTTATCGCACGTCCCAATATTTACAACGGGCAATGAATTGCCCTACTACGAACAGAATTTCGCTCTAATTTTAAACTGGACCAAGCACTACAAAAAGACTTCTATTCGATATTGACTTGGCGGACGACTTGACCGTGACTTTCCCAATAAGTATGTTTTCCAGTGATGTAATCAGAATCGGCTGCGGGTTGGATGTTTCCTGCCGTGTCAACGGCTCTGGAGACAACCGTATGCTCACCTTTTGGTGGATTGTTCCAATCAAGATGCCAGATTTTCCATGCGAATTCGGCATCTTCTTTCGGGTCTATCGTCGCTTTTTGCCATGCCCCGCCATCAATACTCACTTCAACGGTTTCAATAGGTGCACCCCACGCTGCGCCATAGATGCGGTATTTGTCGCCGATACGCGTTACCTTCGCCGCCAACGATTTCAGTTTTGTTCTACCCACGGAAGTCTCCATCCAGACCGATTCACCGTCAGGACGTTTTTCTTCACGTATCGTGACATAATCGCGACCCATAAATCTCCCCATGAATCGGGTGTCTCGGACCTCAATGCGTTTGAGCCATTTAACGCAAGCGATGCCATACCAACCGGGTGTAATCAGACGGAGCGGTGCCCCGTTTGGGTGTGGGAGAGGTTCACCGTTCATCTCATAGCAGAGGATATTGGAATCTTGTAACGCATCTTCGACGGACATGCTTCGAGCAAAGTTCTGACGCATCTTCACCTCACGTCGTTCCTCTTCTCCGGCATCGTGTCCGAAAAAGATAACTTCGATCCCGTTTTCTCGGATACCCGCTTCCTTGAGGATCGGTGCAAGTGGTGTTCCTCCCCATTTCGCATTGCCAATGCCACCCGTGAACGTCGGAAATCCGTGGTTGCCAGAACATTCCAATGTGAAAGTTACGTCTTGCTTCGGACGCGCTTTGATGTCCTCAATCGTAAGCATCAGCGGATTCTCGACCAAACCGCTCACTTCAAGTTTCCAGGTCTCAAGATTGACTTCAGGCTTTCCATAGTGTGAAACGTTGAAAAATTTATCGTTTGGTGTAATGAAGGAATTAAATTCGTTCCAATCCAGCAAACCGCGTTGTGAGGGTGGTTCCGGCGGCTGATCAGCGAACGGAATAAGTACTTCACCTTCACGACTTGGAAAGGCATAAACTGCCCATGGGCTCAGCAGCAATCCAGTGAGAGTTAAACCACTTTGTCGTAAAAAATCTCTACGCTCCATATTGCCTCCTCATCCTGCCGATAGGTACAGTCTTTGACAGAGTTGTTGATCGTCTATCCGTTCATTGCTGCGAGATAGTTGGTGTTCACCTGTTCCCAATTGATGAGATTCAGCCAAGCGTCAACGTAGTCAGCACGACGGTTCTGGTAATTGAGATAGTAAGCGTGTTCCCAAACATCGAGACCGAGAATAGGGGTATGTCCCTTCATCAGCGGGCTATCTTGATTTGATGTCGAGTAGATTTGCAACTTCTTATTTTCATCAACGACAAGCCATGCCCACCCTGATCCAAAATGTGTCTTTGCTGCTTTGGTAAACATTTCGTTTCCGGCATCAAGTGAGCCAAACGTTGACTGAATGGCTTCCGCGACTTTCCCAGTCTGTTCACTGCCACCGGGTTTCATGATAGTCCAGAAAAGCGTGTGATTCGCGTGTCCACCGCCGCTATTGATAACGGCTTGGCGGAGGTGTTCCGGCCCCCTATCAATATTACGAAGCATCCCGTCAAGGGTCATGTGCTGTAAATCATGGCTACGCGCAATTGCGGCATTGAGTTTATTGATATACCCTTGGTGATGTTTCCCGTGGTGAATCTCCATTGTGCGTTTGTCAATATGCGGTTCAAGCGCATCATAGGCGTATGGGAGTGGTGGTAACGTTTGACCTGTCTGATGGCCATGTTGAGCATATACACGCAGCGGACTCTTCGCAAGAAATATCCCTGCCAATGCTGTGCTGCCTTGAATTAAAAAATTTCTACGATTCATGAATGCGTTCTCCTTGTCCTGCTGTTTTGGGTAGCATTTTAACAGAAATCGTCGGTTTATGTCAACGGAAAATTCAATTGATTTTAGCGGAGTGATGTGGTATCTTAATTACAAGACTAAGGCAGAGGAGGGAACACCTTATGCTTAAACTAGGATGTCTTCAACCTGTTGATCTGCGGAGTATCTGGCCCACTGAGGATAAGCACTTCACACCGTGGTTAGCAAAAGAAGAAAACCTCAATCTTCTTGGCAAAGCACTGAATATGGGGCTTGAGTTTGAGGATCGAGAGGTAAATGTAGGAAGATTTCGAGCTGATATCTTGTGTCGTGATCTAGGAAGTCCACAAAATGAAATGTGGGTGTTAATTGAGAACCAGTTTGGAGTAACAAATCATGATCATCTTGGTAAGATTCTGACTTATGCAGCGAGTTTAGATGCTCATACAATGATCTGGATTGCAGAGGAATTCTTAGATGAGCACCTCACGGCACTAAATCAGTTAAATAAAATAACGAATAAAAATTTTCAGTACTTTGGAGTAAAGATTAGAGTGTGGCGAATTGGGAAGTCTGAACCAGCTCCACAGTTTGATGTTGTTTCAAGTCCTAAGAGCTGGCACCGGAGGATAAATCAAAGTGCTCAACGCGCTGGGAGCGAGGGGCTTTCCGAGAGGCAAGAGCGGAATATAAAATTTTGGACCGAATTGCGTGACTATATGAATCGAAAAAATAGTCCTGTTAACTGCGGGAAACCGCCTAAGGAAAGTTTTCTGCAATTCAATGTAGGGCGTAGTGCCAATCTCTTTCAAATGGAAGCGTATTTAGCTACTCGAGACAGGAAGATTGGTGTCCGGTTCTACACAGGAGGACCGGATGCTACACGACATTTTTGCTTTCTAAAAAAACAAGAGGAAGAAATTGAGAGAGAATTTGGTGAGTCCCTTGAGTGGGCTGAACTGCCGGGGAGCGAGAGGTGCCGAATCTTCTTACAAAAGATAAATACTGATCCGACAGACGAAGACGATTGGCCAAATCAGCATGAATGGCTTGCCTCAAAACTTGAAAAATTTGATAAGGTTTTCCGTCCGCGCGTCAAAACCCTCAATGCCGCCGACTGGGAGCACTCTGAATACGAGGATGATAAATAAACCGAAGAACAGTTTGTAGTAGGGCAATTTATTGCCCGTTGGTTGAAGAGAGTGATCAATGGAAAATACCGACACCTTCCACATCCTCGCCTTGGATGGCGGTGGCACCCGTGGCATATACACCGCCCAACTCCTCGCCAAAATTGAACAGACTTTTCATATCCGTATCAGAACCTGTTTTGACCTCATTGCCGGAACAAGCACAGGAGCAATCATTGCGGGTGCCGCCGTCTCCGATATCCCGATGCAAGATATTGTCGAACTGTTCGAGACCGAAACATCCCATATCTTCCGCAGAAGATGGTATCGTATGCCGTTGTTCCTCAGTAAATACCCAAGCAAGAAACTCGCCCATACCCTCGCTGCACACCTACCCGCAATACCTCTTGGCGAAATAGCAACCCCGTTGATGATAACAAGTTCGGAGATTTCAAAAAGTGATGTCCACATCTTCAGATCGAATTATGGAAGTCGCGATTCGGAGATCGCTCCTGCAGACAAAGAAGTGAGTTTGAGGGACGCTGTTCTAGCCTCGTGCGCTGCGCCGACATTTTTTGCCCCAAAATCCTTAGATAACTCCTTGTTAGCGGATGGTGGACTCTGGGCAAATAACCCCTCTACAATTGCGCTTGTTGAGGCACTCTCAACGTTTGAAAAAGACACACGAGAAATTAGAATTCTATCCGTTGGTACAGGACATTCCGTGAATATGTATCGCAATAGACGCGGTTGGGGATTCCTTACAGGTTGGGGTGGTGCGAAGTTGACATCTTACGTGATGACCCTGCAATCGCAGGCATCCGCAAATATGGTCCAACTGCTTCTGAAGCAGAATTACCTACGCATCAACGCAGAGATAGATTTCTGGGAGTTGGATACTCTTACGCAGTTAGACAACCTTAAGTCTCTTGCCGAGCGTGATTTTGAGAAGCACGCCGAAGGAATTAAGGCATTCTTTCGGCGTGTGTAGTGGCGAAATTCAATTCTTGTTTTTACATGGCATTCGCTTCTTGAACTAACCAGACCGAAATGGATTCGATAATAATTTGATGTGCCCGTTCAACAACTGGATTTAACGACGGTATATGGGCAAACATTTTTTGTGCTTTGTGTTTCAGGTCTGTTGGTGCTGGTAGCTCAGGAATTTTTAACTCTCTGAGAAACTTCTCAACTTCCGTCTGACCGATACGAGCACGTTTACGAAGTTCTTCAAGCTTTGACGAGTGCGACCATGTTATCAAGAGTGTTTTCCCGATCTGTTCAGTTGAAAAACTTGCTGCCAATTGTTGTGCAGCTTTTTCAACAACAGCGAAGGATAGCTTGCGTTTACCCGCAACCACATGTGCCGGAGGCAAGCGTAGACCCCAAACAATCCTAAAAATCGACAAAACTTTCAAGATATAATATGTGACATCAATTTGCCACCAGTGAAAGCCTTGTGGTGTCGCGCTTGGGAAGTGATGATGGTTGTTATGCCATCCCTCACCGAGTGTAATGATAGCAAGCAGTAAGTTGTTACGAGAGTGATCGCCAGTAACATACGCTTGTTTACCGTGAATATGGGCAAGCGAATTAATCGTGAAGGTTCCATGAAAAAGCAAGACTGTACTCAGGAAGAACCCTACGAAAAGACCCGACCAACCCGCAAGCAGCCAGACGCAAACCCCTAATACGAAGGGTGGGAGTCTTTCCCACTTTTCAAGCCAAGCGAGTTCAGGATATTTCTGAAAGTCCTTAATTAAGTGATAGTCTGCAGGCAGTCCACGTTTGGAGAATATCCAAAGGACGTGGGAATACCAAAATCCGTGTTTAACGGGGGAGTGTACATCTTGGTCCGTGTCAGAGTACTTATGGTGTAAGCGATGTTTCGCTGCCCACCATAGGACACCTCGTTGTGCTGAACTCTGACCCAAAAATGCGAGAAAAAATTGAAATATGCGACTGGTTTTGAATGAACGGTGAGAGAAGTATCGGTGAAATCCGGCTGTAATTCCAAACATCCGAATAACGTACAAAGTGCCACATATAATCCAATCTATGGGTTGAACGTCTACCCAGATAATTCCAAAACACGCCAGATGAACCATTATGAAAGGCAATACGCGGGGGTGAACAATGTCCTCCTTATCGACAGGACTCGAATTTTTTGGTTCTATATAAGACACTATAATTG
>VXZL01000076.1 GCA_009845505.1 Candidatus Poribacteria bacterium
CCTGTTGTGGTGGACGCTTCGCCGATGCTGTTGTTGATGAAGTCGCAATCTTTGATGTGGCTTTGGAGCCAGAGGATATCCAGAGCCTCTATAAAAATGGACTCTACTTCTCAGTCTTGGCAGTTGAACCCGCTGACAAAATGACAACCACTTGGGCAGACGTGAAAGTCAAATATTAATTCGGTTCGCAAGTCATTTAATATTGAAAACAGTTATGTGGGCGGATCGTCGGGTCCGCCTACACACGCGTGGTGAAGTACACGCTGCCTTTTAACGAAAACGGACGTAAGGTTTCCGCCATGCTTTAGCAGGGGAATATAAGTCCGCCGTATGGTATTAGGCCACAGCGTGGAAACGTAAGAAAAACTTGACAA
This sequence comes from Candidatus Poribacteria bacterium, assembly GCA_009845505.1. GTDB lineage: Bacteria > Poribacteria > WGA-4E > WGA-4E > WGA-3G > WGA-3G. The sequence continues at coordinate 375 of VXZL01000076.1, forward strand.
ACAGAGTGAAATTGTGGTATAATGCTTATACATCGTGGCGGTGGACTTGACCTCCCGCTTGGGAGTGCCACCGCACCGTTTCAAGTCGGTATCACGATGTAAAGGAATTCACGATGTATATCACAACGACACTTAAACACAAAAGAACAGATGTTTTAGACGCGCTCGCACGTGAGTCTGGACGTTGCTATTCCAAAGTCGTTTCACTGATGCGAAAAACGCAGAAGCGAAAAGGTTTTTGGTTGTCCAAAGGCGCGGTGCAGAAATACTTGAGACTTCGCGGATATGCCTTGCATTCTCAATCTGTGCAAGCGTGCGTTGATAGTTACTTTGATGCGCTGAAAAGTTTCTTTCAAGTGCGTAATTCCAATTCTGATGCCAAGCCTTCGAAACGGACACCTCGCTATTTCAAGGTGCGTTGGAAATCAGGAGCGATTCGCCACAAAGACAGTCAACTCATACTCTCTAATGGTAAAGGTCAAGAACCGCTTATTTTGAAAACCGACATAAAACCGAAATATGTTGAGATGTATTTTCACCGCGGTGCCTATTGGTTCGCTTTGGTCTCTGAAGTAGACGTGCCGCCAAAACAGGAAACGGGGATCACGGTTGCTATAGATATGGGCGAAATACATCCGATTGTCAGTCATGATGGCGAGAAAACGATAATCTATAATGGTCGATTGCTACGGTCTATCTTCCAGTATCGGAACAAAGTTAAGGCAAGTTTCCAAGCGAAAATAGATAGATGCAAAAAACAATAGAATTGTCCTATAAGGAACAAAGGAATCACCCACGCTTTAGCGGGGTGAGGATGTCAAAAAATGGAGGAACGGATGCTATTTAACTATGACGAGACAGATGATTTTGAGGATGAGCCACAGGAGTTATCGCCAAACGAAGAGGATGACTTCTCTGAAAATGAAGGTTCTCCTGAAACAGAATCAGAGGTAATAGAAACAGAAGGTAATGATGACAGCAATGAATCTGATCCCTATGATCGAATTGCCGAGATACTCGGTAAAGGTGAATTGGAAGAAATCTCAGCACCCTTGACTGCAACACCACAAGGAAGTGTCCTTTTTCAGCTCTATGAGCAGAGTAGTCATGCCTATGCAAACGCTGTCACAGCCTATTATGAGGAGAAGAATTATCAACAGGCAATCGAAAAATTTGACGAAGCCATTGAAAACGCCTCCGAACGCGCCGCACACGACCTAACCGAAGAGCAAGCCAACGAGATCGTAGCGAAATCAATGTACTGGCAGGCGGAGGCTTACGTCAAAACGGAAAATATTCCGCAAGCCATTGAGACTTTCAGGGCCCTTATCCAAAATTGCCAGGGGCATTATCTCACGTTAGCTGCACAGCGTAGAACGGACGAGTTGAACACGAAATAGCAATTAGTAAGCCGCTTTCAGCGGTCAGCGACGAGGGATTTTATAACACTTCACCATTTCACTGGAATACGCCAAGTCGAGGATAGATTGTTACAAAGGATTCTTAACTGATAGCTGATAACGCTAAAAAAGGATTGATAAAATTTGTGGAAACCCTAAAAAACCTTCTCAAACAAAAGGCAACCAATTTACGTATTCATTCCATTGTCTCTACATCGGAAGCCGGATCCGGGCACCCAACCACGTGTCTCTCTGCTGCGGATATCGTCTCTGCACTCTTTTTTCATGCAATGCGCTATGACCCTACCGACGCACAGAATCCGAACAACGATAGGTTCATCTTATCCAAGGGACATGCCGCACCCCTCCTTTACGCTGCTTATGCCGAAGCAGGTATCATTCCAACGGATGAACTGGGCACGCTCCGACAAATTGACAGCATCTTGGAAGGGCATCCGACACCACGGTTCGAGTGGACTGAGGTAGCAACGGGATCCCTCGGACAAGGTTTATCGCTTGGGCTCGGTATGGCACTCAACGGTAAATACTTAGATAAATCTGATTACCGTGTGTATGTCCTCCTCGGTGATGGCGAGACTGCTGAGGGAGGAGTATGGGAAGCCGCCGCTTTGGCATCTCATTACCAACTCAATAACCTTATCGGAATCATTGATGTCAATGCACTCGGACAGAGCCAGCGGACTATGTACGCCTTTGATATTGACACCTACTGCCGACGTTTCGAGTCGTTCGGGTGGCAAACTATTGGTATTGATGGACACGATTTTGACGAAATTCTACCAGCACTCGCCGAAGCGAAAGCCTCAACCGATAAACCCACAATGATTGTTGCTAAAACCTTTAAGGGCAAAGGCGTTTCGTTCCTTGAGAACGCGGACAACTGGCATGGGAAAGCAGTCGCCAAAGGCGAAGACCTTGATAAAGCGTTGGCTGAGCTTGGTCCCCTACATACAGATGTTCCCGTTCAGATTGAACCACCGAATCCGATAAAGGTAAATGGCGCGATGCCAACCGAATGTGACCCACCAGACTATTCACCGGACGAAGAGGTCGCAACACGCGGCGGTTACGGCACCGGACTCGCGAAACTCGGAACTGCGAACCCCGATGTCGTTGCGCTTGATGGTGATACAAAAAACTCTACCTACGCCGAGCAATTTATGACACTCTATCCAGACCGATACTTTGAGATGTTCATCGCCGAACAAAATTTGGTCGGTGCCGGCATCGGTTTAGCAAAACGCGGGAAAATTCCGTTTGTTTCGACGTTCGCAGCGTTTTTATCGCGCGCCTACGATCAGATTCGGATGTCCGCTATCTCGCAAGCCAATATTAAATATGCTGGATCACACTGCGGGGTCTCAATTGGTGAAGACGGACCCTCGCAGATGGGTTTAGAGGACCTCGCAATGTTTCGAGCGATTCCGGGAGCAGCCGTACTCTACCCGAGCGATGCCGTCTCCGCCGAACGCCTTGTCGCAGGAGCTGCAGCGCACCAAGGTATCGTTTATCTCCGAACCTCGCGCCCACCAACCCCAATTCTCTATGATGCCAATGAAAGTTTTCCCCTTGGTGGATCTAAGCTCCTACGTAAAAGCGATGTGGATGAGGTAACCGTCGTTGCCGCGGGTGTAACCCTTCACGAAACGCTTAAAGCATACGAAATACTCGCTACAGATGGCATTGCTATCCGCGTGATTGACCTCTACTCCGTTAAGCCGATTGACAAAAAGGCACTGCAAACGGCAGCAGCTGAGACTAACAATACTCTGGTTACTGTCGAGGATCACTATCCTGAAGGCGGTTTGGGAGATGCTGTATTGAGTGCTGTCGCAGCTGACGGCGTTTGCGTCCACAAACTCGCAGTAACAGGAATACCGCGTTCGGGGAAGCCAGAGGAACTTTTGGAACATCATGGGATTAGTGCAAATGCTATTGTGCGGAAAGTGAAAGATTTATTAGCGATTAGCGGTTAGCGATTAAAAAATGCGTAACACAATTGTTTGGATCGTTGTTTTAGGGGTTATTTTTCTTGTAGGTATCGGGATGATTTACGCGTTACGCGTGCCGCGCGTCGCACCGAAAACCTATCCAGCGGATAAGGGACCTAACTTTATTGATGTTAGCAGCTATTCCCCTAAGATGCAAGGGTCTTATGAGCTCTTTACCCGTAAATGTAGTCGATGCCATACCGTTGCACGCCCGATTAATTCTACCTTCACATCGGAAGAATGGCGAGAGTATGTCTATAAAATGATGAAAAAACCGGGATCCGGGCTTACGCCGAAAACCGCTGACCGAATCATTGAATTCCTCGTTTACGATTCACAGCACAGAGAGAAAACAACAGAATGATTACTGCAAGATGGAATCACAAAGTGCCCCATACGCTAAAGTTTTTGATCTTCACAGCCTTGTTCTGTGTAATAGGTTTGCAAATAGGAGATGCCCAAGAGGATAACATGAAGCGTGTCGATTTTCAGATTTCAATAGATGCCCAGCCCGTCGTGTTTACCGCGCCACCTATCTTAAAAGGCAGGGTCTGGTTAGTGCCTTTAGAGAGTTTCGCGGAACGACTCGGATTAAAAGTGGAATACCCAGAAGGCGAAAAGATGGCGGTTCTCTGTCGAGAAACGGAATCGGAACTCTGTGTGCCCCTCCGATTTCAAGATAGCAAAGACGGTGTTGTGGACATTAATGGTGTAGTTTATGCCCGACCTGAAAGCGTTGCAGAGCCTTTCGGATTTGAAATTTATAGGACACCATCAAACAAATTGGAGGTTATTCAACCTATGCATCTTGCTCCCGAATTTACGCTTCCCGATCTGCGGGATACCCAAAGACATTTACGAGATTTTCGAGGAAAAAAGACGCTCCTCTACGTTTGGGGGTCTTGGTGAGGGTGTCGTGAACAACTGCCGGGTTGGCAGCAATTTTATAACAAATACCGAGAGAAGTTAAACCTCGTCTCTATTGCCCTTGACGCACAAGGTGCTTCTGTCGTCCGCCCTTGGCATGATGCCGCGAACGCCGATTTCGTTACACTTGTTGATTCACAGAATGTATTCAGCACCCTTTATAACCTCAAAGCGATTCCGTACGGGATTATGATTGATGAGGTCGGACGGCTGGTTAAAGCACCTTTCAGCATCAATGTCGGCGATAAAGAGACGCTTATGATGTTGGAAAAATGGCTCTCAGATCCTGACTATAATGCGGTGTTGCTTCGCGATATAAAACGCTCAAATGAACCAGTTGCCCAAGCTCTTACTGAAGCGATGGCCCGTTTTCAACTCGGTCTCATCTTGCTGGAGAGCGGTAAAAAACAGGAAGCGATGGCTGAATGGCGAAAAGCACTTGCATTGGATCCAGAAAACTGGATTATCCATAAGCAAATTTGGGCAGTTGAGCATCCAGACAAATTCTATAATGGAGGTGTTGATTACGGATGGCAGAAGACACAGTTGGAGATAGAGAAACGCAATAAGTAGTTTTGGGATTTGAAAAATTGGTTGAAAGAGTGCGGTGAAC